>JBHIAW010000079.1:0-13333 GCA_046758765.1 bacterium | reverse complement strand
CTCACGTTTTGCGTTGTCTGCTTTAAGTTCAGCTTGTTTTAATAATAGAAGTAATGCCGAATCCTCAAGGCTGGCCAAAATCTCTCCTTCTTTAACCAAATCTCCTTCTTCGACATAGATGTCTTTAACAAGCCCCTCAGCTTTAGCTATGATCTGGGCTTCCTGTTCGGCTTCCAACGTTGCAGTGGTCGAAACGTAAAATGATACATCTTCCTCGATTACCGACGTAACTTCAACCGGAACTAATTCCACATCCTCTTCCTCTTGATTTTTTGCCGCCCCATTTTTCCCACAGGAAATTGAAAATAACGAAGCAAGAACTAAAACTGTGATAGGAAGAATAACCTTCTTAAAATTTTCCTTCATTGTTAGAACTCCTTTAATGAAATTTGCTCTAAGCTTTATATTCAAAGTAGACAGCTAACGGATCAATTATGTTACACTCTTTTAGTTTTCAATATGAATTCTTGGATCAATTACACTCTCCTATTTCTTGGCATTTCTTACAACCAATGCAGAGCCCATCATACATAAAAAACTTAACTTGAAAACTATTGAATATATTTGAACTGATAGGTGCCGGGAAATGAAACCTAAGATTTTTTACGGAATGACTATCACTAAAGTTGCATCTTAATTACGTGAATGTCCAGTGTAATTCTGTGGTCAATTACTTGTTGATTTGAGGTTAGTTTCTAAAAGCTAAAAAGATTCCTCCTGAATGACAGCGACATTTTATTTTAACAAGGGATCAAGCAAGTGAGAAATGTTATTTAAGATTTTTGGATCGTAGTGTTTGTCGTGAAAATTCTAATAATTGGTTAAAATATGGTTGGCCCCCGACAATGTAGGTGTCATTGTGGTCGGCTCCTTGAATTTGGTAGAATTCTTTTGGATTATTGGCGGCTTCATGTAAACGACGACCCAATTTAAACGGCACCGTTCGGTCCGACGTACCATGTAGAAACAAAATAGGTACTTGAATCTTGGAAATCTTTTCGATAGAATCAAATTTAGATTTTATTATTAAGTGAGCAGGAATGAAGCCGAAAGCTGATTTAGCCATGTCCTTGGCAGAGGTAAAGGTTGACTCTAAAATCAAACCAGCACAAGCTCTTTTGGTAGCTAAATCCAAGGCTACGGCTCCTCCCAAAGATCGGCCAAAGAGGATGATTTTATCTGGCTCCACATCTTTTCGTGAGATCAAATAATCGTAGGCTGCTTCAGCATCGAGATAAATGCCTGTTTCATTGGGCGAACCCTCACTTCGGCCATATCCGCGGTAGTCAAAAATAAAAACGTTAATCGGTAATTTGCTTAGTTTTGCCAAATTGTCTAAGCGGTCTGTGATATTTCCAGCATTGCCATGACACCAGAGGAAAGTAGCCAGAGCACTATCTTTTGGAAAAAACCAGCCGTGAAGCTGGCAACCGTCGGCCGTTCTAAAGTAACAATCCTCTACCTGCAAGCCAAAGACCTCCGGATGCCAGTAGCCTTGCGGATATTTGAAGGGGAAGAAGATGAATTTGTTTTCAAAAAGCCGGATGAGAAGGGCAAAAGAGACTATGACGATAGTAATGAAAATAATGTACTTCATTTATGACTGATTTGTCCTTATCCTAATATTCTTTACTTGACTTTTACTGCTACATTCAATACATTTTAAAAAATAATGCAACTAAAAAAAACACAATTGAAAAGTTTGGGGATACGCTAATACATCTTGGTGAAGCTTCTATAATCGGTGCAGTAGCCACATTATTTGTAAAAGAATTTCTTATATGGGCTTCTTGGCTCGGCATTATCGGTGGAATTATTTTTATATTTTTAGCTCTTTTTCTTAACAACATTTCAGAGAAAAATGGATAGAATAGTATTGGGTTATTTGGTAAGTCTTGGAATGGTTCTCCTTTTTGCTATTATTAGTGTAATAGTCATTATACGCTCCGGCAAATCAAAGAGCAAATCTATGTGAGAATATCCCTCAAGATGCAGTTTGTTGGTGCATCAACTGCCAAGGTTAGACATGTCCGAGGGACTTTCAGACTTCTCTTCAGATTTTTGAGCTAAATGTAAACTAGGTCTTCGTTCATAATTGTCGACCTACCTTTTACTCCCCAATTTTTAAACAGGACTTAATAAGTTCAGACTAAACCATTTCTTGTCATCAAACCATGATTTTTGCATTTTGAACCCCGCTCTTGAAGCTAAAGATCTAATTTCTTCCATAGAATATTTGTAAGAGTTTTCCGTATGAATGGTTTCTCCTGGCTCAAAGGTAAAGCGCCGGTTCAGTTCTCGTAGTGTTACAACTTGTCGGGCCGTGGTTTCAATATGCATTTCAATCCGACCCTGTTTTTCATCAAAAAAAGCTTTGTGGTGAAACTCATTAAGATCAAAATTCCCATCTAACTCACGATTGATTCGTACCAACAAATTTAGATTAAAATTCGCGGTTACCCCTTGTGCGTCATTGTATGCGGGTTCGAGAATACTTTTATCTTTTATAAGGTCGATGCCCATAAGTAACCGATCATTTTCAGTCATGGCCACACGCATCTTTTTGAGGAAATATTCCGCTTCTTGTTTTTCGAAATTACCAATATTGGAACCTAAAAAAAGAATGAGCTTTTCACCAATGTTTTGACGTTTGAGGGCATCTAAGGCGGTGTGATATTCTGAGACCAAAGCCGTGATCTTAAGATTTGAATAATCCTTGAAAAGCGACTTTGCACTTTCTATCAGGATACTTTTGGAAATATCAATCGGTATATAGTGCAATTTTTTGAAACGCTTTAAGAAGGCGCTGATGATCAGACGCGTTTTAGCGGAGCTGCCACTGCCGAGTTCAACGAGGGTAATTCTCTTATTGAACCTGTTAACAATTTCTTGAGCGTATTTATTCAGAATAGTGTATTCCGTGCGAGTTAGATAATATTCGGGTAATTTACAAATGTCTTCAAATATTTTAGAGCCTACTTGGTCATAAAAATATTTCGGCGGTAAGGTTTTTGGATTTGAGGATAATCCCTTGAGCACATCCTCACCAAGGGATTCTACCGATTTATCCCGGCGTGAAATTTTTACCTTCAGACGAGTTTGCCCAAAAGCTTTTATGGTATCAAGTTCCATCGCAATACCCCTTTCCCTAATAAGTATTATATTGCAAAATTTTAAAAATGTATGAAAAAATATTAAGACATGCCATAGTTTTTTGTAAATTCTAAATTTTTTATCTAATTGGAAGGCAAGTGAAGTGAGTGATAGTATGGACGTAAAATTGTTTAGAGGCGAATCCGTTTTTTGTTATTTGCTAAATCAGTGGAGACGGTGGGAATCGAACCCACGTCCGAGGGGCAGTCCCTAAGAACTTCTACATGCTTAGTTTATTGATTGAATCTCGTCTTCACAGGTTCAACAAACAAAACCTGTAAAGACCAGTTTGATTGAAATTCGCCGTCAATCCTCAAACAAAATTGACGGTATAGCCACATAATCCGACGCTCTGTTTAAACCTTGCGGCGAAGTCTAAACGAGCGGGCCGCTTATAAATTAAGCAGCCAAAGCATACGCATAATTGTCTGCGTTTAAATTTAGCTTTCAGTTATTTTACGAGGACCTGAAAGAACCTCGGCATGCTATTCTTAGCTCCTCGACCCCCGTCGAAGCCAAGTCGTCCCCAATTCATTCTGAATTATATACTAAGATAGGTTATTTAGGTTCCTTTTGCAAGTGAAATATTCATCAGAAAAAGATTTTCACAAAAGGAAACTTTTACAACTGTAACAGCGTAACCACAGCTGTTTTCCAATCATACAGAAGTAAAAACCAAAAGCGAATATGAAAACTCGCAATTCTCTCCCCGAATTGTCCAAATCAGAGCTTGATATCATGAAGGGTCTTTGGAAGGATGGCAGACTCAGCGCCCGCGAAGTGCACGATAATTTATGCCACACTTACAAATGGGCTTATTCAACAACAGAAACCGCAATGAAAATTTTAAGATCAAATTCTAAAGGAGGATCAAATGGCTATGATTGCACTCACGGTTAACGGTAAGAAACAGACCGTTAACGTAAGCCCCGATACCCCTCTGCTCTGGGTGTTGCGTGATACGTTTGGCTTAACCGGAACCAAATTCGGTTGTGGTAGGGCGCTGTGTGGGTCCTGCACCGTGCACCTCAACGGTAATGCGGTTCGCTCGTGCGTTATGCCAGTATCGGCTGTGGCGGGTAGCCAAATTACCACCATTGAGGGACTCTCGCCAAATGGAGACCATCCCCTGCAGAAGGCATGGGTTGAAGAAGACGTGCCACAGTGTGGTTACTGCCAGGCAGGACAGATCATGTCGGCAGCGGCATTGTTGGCGCAAAATCCAAAACCGAGTGACGAAGACATAAATGCGGCACTGTCTGGTAATCTTTGTCGCTGCGGCACCTACCAACGCATACGTCGGGCGATTCACCGTGCTGTTAAGGAAGGAGGGACACAATGAGCCACAAAGCCAAAATCAGTAGACGTGATTTCATCAAAGTTTCTGCGACAGCCGGGAGTGGACTGTTGCTCGGGTTTTATCTTCCTTCGGAGCAAGAATTATTTTCCGCTACCGCAGAGACAACTAAACCGTTCGAACCTAATGCCTTTTTGAAGATCGACCTAGATGGTATGGTGACAATCATGTCGAAGAATCCCGAAATTGGACAGGGGGTTAAAACATCGTTGCCGATGATAATTGCAGAAGAGTTGGAGGTAAATTGGCCAGATGTTCACGTCGAACAAGCCGATCTGGATGAAAAATATGGGCCACAATTCGCGGGAGGAAGTTGGGCGATACATTTAAACTGGGACGCTTTACGGAAAGCGGGAGCTACGGCCCGTGAAATGCTGGTTACAGCAGCCGCTCAAAGTTGGGGAGTCAATAAAAGTACTTGTTATGCTAAACATGGGGCGGTAATCCATCGCCCAAGTAGCCGAAAGCTCATGTACGGAGAATTAGTCGAATCTGCCTCCAAGCTGCCGGTTCCGGAGAACGTACCACTGAAAGAGCCGCAGGAGTATCGTCTCATTGGTACATCCCAAAAAGGAGTGGACAATATGCAAATTGTAACCGGACAGGTACTTTATGGTTTGGACACCAGAGTGCCGGGAATGCTTTACGCCGTGATTCAAAAACCCCCTGTTTTTGGCGGCAGAGTCCCCAGCTTTGACGCTAGCAAGGCAAAAGCCATTCCCGGAGTGCGGCACGTGATTAAAATTGAGCCGTTAGAGAATCCCACCCATCTTATCGCCGGCGTGGCAGTTGTTGCAGATTCCACCTGGGCAGCGATGAAGGGTAGAGAGGCGCTGGAAGTCGTCTGGGATAAAGGACCCCATCACGCGGAAAGCACTGAAAGCCTGCGCCAGCAATTTGAGGAACTCACACTAAAACAAGGGAAAGTTCTACGCGACGACGGCGATGTGGAGCAGGCGCTGGCAAGCGCAGCAAAAACGTTAGAGGCGGTCTATGAGGTTCCCTTTCTTGCTCATGCGACGATGGAACCTATGAACTATATCGCTGATGTAAGGAATGATCGTTGTGAGATTTGGGGACCTACACAGGTACCCGGAAGCGCCCAAGGTTTGGCAACGTCAGTTACAGGCATACCCGCGAAAGCCATCAAAGTCCACCTTACGCGCATTGGCGGAGGCTTCGGCAGACGGCTTATGGCGGATTATGCCGCTGAAGCAGCATATATCTCCAAAGCGGTTGGAGCGCCAATCCAAGTGGTTTGGACCCGCGAGGACGACATTCAACATGACTACTACCGTCCTGCCAGTTACCACCGTTTGCGTGCTGGTCTGAATGAGAAAGGTGATCTTATTGCCTGGCACATCCACCTTGCGAGTACTTCTCGATATAAGTTTAGGGGTTCCAGTCCTCCCGAAAAAACGGAGATATTTCCCGACGGTTTCCCTGCCGGTTTTATCCAGAATGTTCGAATGGAATACTCACCAGCACTAACCAATGTGCCAACTGGTGCCTGGCGTGCCCCGGGCCACAATGCGAATGCCTTTGTAGACCAGAGCTTTTTGGACGAAATTGCACATGCTGCTGGTAAAGATGCGCTCGAATTAAGACTGCAACTTCTGGGAAAATCTCGTGACATGCCCTATAATGATCACGGCGGTCCTACATACAATACTGGCCGACTGAAAGCGGTGCTGGAACTGGCTGCGGAAAATTCTGGTTGGGGAACATCATTACCAAAAGGTCGAGCACAGGGGATTGCTGCTCATTTCACTTTTGGTTCTTACGTAGCGGAAGTGGCCGAAGTGTCGGTTGATGTATCTGGTAAGGTGAAAGTGCATCGCATCGTGGCAGCGGTGGATTGTGGCATTGTAGTGAACCGGAGTGGGGCCCAAGCTCAGATAGAAGGCGGCATAATACATGGATTGAGTGCAGCGTTTTATGGAAAAATTACCATTGAAAGAGGTAGTACCAAGCAAAGTAACTTCCATGATTATCCATTGCTCCGCATCAATGAGGCACCGAAGATCGAAGTTTATTTTATCCCGAGTAAAGAACCACCTTTTGGATTAGGTGAAATGGCGTTACCACCTCTTGCTCCGGCTGTCTGTAATGCAATTTTCGCTGCTACCGGCAAGCGGATTCGTCGATTGCCGATTCGTACAGAAGATCTACGAGAAGGCTGATTGGCGAAAGAGCATGTATTCGAATATTAAATAAATTTAGTTGTGGATATTCTCCTCCAAAAATATTAAATTTGTTAGAAAATCTTACCAAATTAGATTCCAGAAAGCGGAGAAACCGATGGAAAATTCGGGTTTTGTGTGACCTTGCTCAAGACAACCGTGCGCAGCCATTCTGTTGAGAGTTAAATCTTTGTTTATTTTGCAAAAGATTTTGTGCCAAGCTAATCACAGTTTTACCACGCCGAGTCATTAAGCCATTCAAGTCATTTGCCTTCGGCGTCATTATTGAGAGGTGCGAAATTAATTTTTCGATTTGCATTTTTCATTTTGCAATTTGCAATTGCGGCTCCGCCGCGCTGGGTCATTTCACTCCGATCTATATGAAAATCACTCAATTATTGAAGGGAATGAGGATGCTTAAAGGAAACCGAAAAACTCTATGTAGTTTTATTTTCTTAATCATCTTTTGTTGGGGTCAAGAATCAGTTTTAGCCTCGGACTGGCCAAGTTGGCGCGGTCCGAACCAGAACGGTGTTTCAGATGAAATAGGCCTAATCTCGACTTGGTCTTTGGATGGAGAGAATTTGATTTGGAGGGCCGACTTCATCGGACGTTCCACCCCGATTGTGATGAACGGTCGGGTATATGTGGTCGGCAGAACCGGCGAAGGCATCACGAGGCAGAGACGCGTTGCCTGCTATGATGCCGAGACCGGCAGGTTGATTTGGGAAGACAAGAACAATGTATTTCATACCACAGTACCTTTTACCCGAGTCGGGTGGTCAAGTTTAGCCGGCGATCCCGAAACCGGCAACGTCTATCTCTTCGGAGTTGACGGATTGTTCATTTGCTACGACCAAGACGGAAACATTTTGTGGGAGCATTCAACGACAGAACAATACAATCGTTTTTCAGGATATGGCGGCAGAACCTGCACGCCAGTAGTTGATGAAGATTTAGTCATCGTCAATTTTGCCAATAATAGCTGGGGTGATCACAGGCCAATGAAACATAGGTTTTTTGCCTATGACAAGCATAGCGGAGAGTTAGTTTGGGTATCTACCATCACGGCCCGCAACAAGAATACAAACTATTCTGTACCCGTAGTGGCGGTTATCAATGGACAACGTTTACTCATAACCGGCGCTGGAGACGGCTCAATTTATGCGATGAAAGTTAGAACAGGTGAACAAATTTGGAATTTTAGATTGAGCAAAGGCGCTATTCAATCCTCGGTGGTTGTTGATGGCGACAGAGTCTACGCCTGTCACGGCCGAGAAAACTTTGACAATGAAAGTATGGGACGAGTGGTCTGTATTGATGCGAATGGTACTGGAGATATTACTGACACCAATGAAGTATGGAGATTTGATGCCTTAGATGTCGGATATGCATCTCCGCTAATTCATGAAGGACGATTGTACGTGGTCACGAATGCCGGCAATTTATACGCTCTGGATGCAGTTACTGGCAAAGAATACTGGAGATTCAACCTCGGAACTATCGGTAAAGGCTCCCCGGTTTGGGCAGACGGGAAAATCTATGCCACCGAAGTCAACGGTGGATTTCATATCATCCGACCAGCAAAAAACGAAGCCAAATCTTTGGACAGAAAACGAATTGCCTTTGACGAAACTCGGGCAGCAGAAATTTACGGCTCGCCAGCAGTGGCTTATGGCAGAATTTATTTTACAACTGAAGTTGGGCTATTTTGTCTCGGGGACAAAAATGCGGAGTTCAAAGCAAAGCCGAGTCCTAAAGTAGAGCTAAGAGAGCAGCCCCCCGCAAAAAATGCTGCGCCTGTCCATATCCAGATTGTACCGGCCGAGATTTGGGCTAAGGTAAATGATGAAGTCAAGTTTAGAGTCCGTTCGTTTGATAGTATGGGGCGGAAATTAGGTGAGGTCAAGGCCGTTTTTACCTTAGGTGAATTACAAGGTACAATTGACAAAAATGGTAAATTCACTCCGGATAAAAAAGCAGGAAATCAGGCTGGTTATGTGATCGCCAAAGTTGCTGATTTAGAGAGCAGGGCCCGAGTTCAAATTGCCACGGATTTGCCCGTTGAATTTGATTTTGAAAACTTCGAGATTGGCAAGAATCCCCCTCTCTGGCCTGGCGCCGGCAAATTTGTAGTCAAAAACATTGACGGGAACAATGTTCTTTGGAAGCCACCACCTAAAAGAATGTTAAAGCGGCACAACTTATATCTTGGTCCTCCTGATCTGACCGACTACACCATTCAGGCGGATTTGATGAGTAGAAAAGTTAAAAGGCGCAGACCAGACATGGGGATCATTGCCAATCGTTACTATCTGGACCTCATGGGTAGAAAACAGAGATTGCAAATCCGTTGCTGGCCCGCTGAGCTGCGCATGATGAAGCAGATAGACTTCAAATGGCATCCGGACGTCTGGTACACTATGAAGTTGAGAGTTGACATTAAAGGCGACAAAGCCGTAGTGAAAGGGAAAGTTTGGCCTAGGGATGAAAAAGAGCCAGAGGCTTGGACGATTACCGCCGAAGACCCAATTCCAAACTTGCATGGCAGCCCAGGACTTTATGGCGACGCCGTGACAAATATTTATTACGATAACGTGAAAATAGCCAGGAGCGAATAAATGAAACTAAGAAAGTCCTTAGACAAAAGAGTCATTTTGATTATTCATTTGATCATCGGGATTGGCGTTGTTTCCACAATTGGTTTTCATGCTACGGTTGAAACAGCCATGTGGGGAGGAACGCCTGCCCGCAATATGGTTTCCGACGAAACGAATTTACCAGCAGAATGGGACCCGGAGTCAGGATTGAATGTCAAGTGGACCGCACAATTGGGTTCGCAAGCTTACGGCAACCCGGTCGTTATTGGCGGGAAGGTTTTCGTCGGCACCAACAATCAGGCAGAGCGAAATCCAAAACTGAAAGGTGACCGCGGTGTAATCATGGCGTTTCGTGAATCCGATGGTGAGTTTCTCTGGCAGGCAGCCCATCCGAAATTGCCTTCCGGACGTGTCAACGACTGGCCGCAGCAAGGTATATGTTCGAGTCCCTTTGTTGAAGGCGATCGAATCTATTATGTGTCTAATCGTGCCGAAGTCATCTGCTCGGACACGGAAGGCTACTACGACAGCGAAAATGACGGGCCGTACACAGAGGAAGAGAATACATCAAAAATCGATGAAGATATCGTCTGGCGTTTTGACATGATGGATGAGTTAGATGTGTTCCCGCATAACTTAGCTACCTGTTCGCCTCTGGTTGTTGACAGCTTGGTGTTTGTTGTTACCTCGAACGGTGTGGATGAAACCCACATCAATATTCCATCACCAGATGCACCGAGTTTTATAGCCTTGAACAAAAACACCGGTGAGCTGGTCTGGGAAGATAATTCGCCTGGTGAAAATATCTTGCATGGACAGTGGTCTAGTCCCGCCTATGGGGTGATCAACGGCAAGTCGCAAGTTATCTTCCCGGGCGGAGACGGCTGGCTCTATTCCCTAGTGCCGGAAACTCACGAACTTATCTGGAAATTTGACTGCAATCCAAAAGATGCAATTTGGGAATTAGGTGGCGTCGGCACGCGCAATAACATTGTCGCGACTCCGGTCATTTACGATAACAAAGTATACATAAGTGTTGGGCAGGATCCGGAACACGGTGAAGGCATCGGTCACCTCTGGGCTATCGATGCTACCAAGACCGGCGATGTTACCGAAAAGGCCGTGGTCTGGCATCGGGGTGGGGAAGATTATCATCGCAGCATGTCCACGGTAGCCATTCACAATGATTTGCTCTATGCGGCAGACCTGAGCGGTTTTGTGTATTGCCTGGATGCCCAAACCGGCGAGCACTACTGGACGTACGACGCGTTTGCGGCTGTTTGGGGATCCCCTTTCTACGCGGATGGTAAAATCTATATCGGTGATGAAGACGGGGATGTAGCCGTTCTAAAAGCGGGTAAGAAGCTGACGTTGCTGCATGAAATCAATATGGGCAGTGCGGTTTACACTACACCAGTGGCTAAAAATGGCGTGCTTTATATAACAAATCGCTCCAAGCTCTTTGCGTTGGAGATTCAGAAGTAATGAAATGGAGTGCGGGAGTAATGGATTAAAGTTCAATCCTCGAAACGGAAAAATATATGGAAATCACTAGCAGCTCACTTTCTCAAAAAATACAACAAGCCCGTAAACGCCTCGATGACCACGTCCGTGAAATCGTGCAGTGGCATTTTAGTCCCGAGACCGGGTGTCCCTTCTGGTTAGACTATGCCAGTAAGCTTGATTTTGATCCTCGTAAGGAAATTGGTGGGTTCAGTGATTTAAGAGTCTTACCGCACTTTCAAGACGAATGGCTGCGAGGGGGACCGGTGCGTCGCTGGGTGCCTAAAGCCTTTGCAAATGAACCTGTTTACGTATTTGAAACCGGTGGTTCAACCGGCGTACCCAAATGTCGCATCAACATCAAGGATTTTCAAATCGACTATGAATTGTTTAGCGAAACCCTTTCTGATCAAGGATTTCCCAAGGGTAGCGATTGGCTGATGTTAGGCCCAACCGGTCCTCGGCGTCTTCGATTGGCAATTGAATACCTGGCGCAGCATCGCGGCGGCATTTGTTTCTTTGTCGATTTGGATCCGCGCTGGGTCAACAAACTCATTAAATATGCCAGACACGAAGAACTTGAAGAATATAAGAATCACGTCATCGACCAGGCCTTGAACATTTTGCGAGCACACGACAACATTCAGTGTCTATTCACGACGCCGAAGCTTCTGGATGCGCTCTGCGAAAAGATTTCACTGCAGAAGGTAGGAATTAAAGGCATCTTCTGCGGAGGGACAGAAATGAATGCACAATTCCACCGCTTTGCCCGCGAAGAGTTGGTGCCGGGTATTGAATTTGTACCTACCTATGGCAACACCCTCATGGGATTAGCCATGCATAAGCCATTTGACCCGAAAGATAATTATGCCATCACTTACTATCCACCGTGCCCACGTGCGGTCTTTGAATTGGTGAATCCGGAGAATTCTGAAGAGCCGGTCGATTACGGCGATTCCGGTCGGGTAATGCTTACCACCTTGACCAAAGAATTTTTCATGCCGCGATTTTTGGAACGGGATGAGGGCGAACGGGCCGAGCCCATTGATTTATATCCTTGGGATGGCGTGCGCAATCTCCGGCTTTTTTCCGAGTTTCAAGAAACCGTCGTCGTTGGAGTGTATTGATGATTCAAATTCCAATCTTAAGAGCCGGCCACCCTTACAACAGTCTAGAGCTGGTAAAAGTGCCCCACATCCAAACAGGCGAAGCCGTTGCCGAGTTAAGTCAAGCGAACACAGGCTTAATTAGAAAAGATTTTGGTCTGGCCGAGAAAAACAAGCGCATCCTGGAAGCATTAACCGTTTCTGAAATCTTGGCTATGTGCAAAAAGGCAGGGGAGTGGTTCATGCATTCTGATCTGCCAATAGGCGTTGTCACCCAATCTCCTAAGGAATACCTTGAGCAACTTTCAGCCACCACTGGCCTGCCGGAAGTTCTTTGTCTCAAAAACGTGGAAAAAATAAGATTAGTACTGGATGAGATGGAAACGCTATTGGGTGGTTTAACGCGTGGACTCGACCTTTCCATTCTGGATACCGGTTGGGGCAAACAAGATGGCCGATCCTTGAGTTATCTTTGTGAGACCGCTGCATTAGGAGCAGTGCTACCGAACAATTCGCCAGGGGTACACTCCCTTTGGCTACCAAGTATTCCGCTCAAAGTGCCGCTGGTGCTCAAGCCGGGCCGTCAAGAACCGTGGACCCCTTATCGTGTGATTCAGGCGTTTATTGCTGCGGGCTGTCCACCCGAGGCGTTCAGCTTCTATCCAACGGATTATTCCGGCGCCACCGAAATCCTTCTTTGCAGTGGGCGGTCCATGCTATTCGGAGACGTTTCCACTATCCAAGCTTGGCAGAAAGACCCACGCCTGCAAATACACGGGCCCGGATGGAGCAAAGTGGTCTTTGGTGAGGACACAGTTGCTGATTGGCAACAATATTTGGATACGGTCGTAGAATCAATTTTAACCAATAGCGGCCGATCCTGCCTCAATGCCTCTGGAGTTTGGGTGCCAACCCATGGCCGTGAGATTGCCGATGCATTGGCTCAACGACTTGCACAAGTAGCGGCCAGGCCCATGAAGCATCCCGAAGCGCAACTCGCTGCCTTCGTTAACCCGGTCGTAGCCGAGCGCATTTCGAATTTGATTGACCGTGGGCTGCAACAAGGAGGCGCCGAAGATGTCACCGCTAAATATCGAGACGGCGAAAGGCTAGTCCAAAAAGACGGCTGCACCTTTCTCTTGCCGACCATTATCTGGTGTGAAAACCCAGCACATCCGCTGGCGAATACAGAACTTTTGTTTCCTTTTGCCAGTGTCGTGGAAGTGCCGCAGGAAGAATTAATCAACCGGATCGGTCAGTCTTTGGTGGTCAGCGCCATTACTGAAGACAAGAGTTTCATGCAAGAGCTGTTATCAGCACCGAATATTGACCGTCTGAACTTAGGACCGATTCCGACAACTAAGATTAGCTGGGACCAACCACATGAGGGGAATTTGTTTGAGCATTTGTACCGGCAACGAGCTTTTCAAT
>JBHIAW010000078.1:0-13408 GCA_046758765.1 bacterium | reverse complement strand
CGTTTCCGATATTCAAAGCAATCCCCACGGGTACTGTTGGGATTGTGAAGGTTTCTAAGAACAGCCTTCAGTTGTCATGCTGGAAGCATTTTTTTACGAATGCAAAATGAAGGTGAATGAGCTATGAAATATATCTACAGAAAAGTGTCTACTGTTTCTTTTATGACCATTTTAGTTTTATCGCTGTTATTTTGTGTTACGTCACCAAGCCTAGCGCAGCAGAAAAATCACGATCCTAAAGCAGACACTGAGGAAGAGGATTTAGAGCTTGAGAAAAAGCAAGACAAAGTAAAAATATTTTTGGAAAATATTGAAATCTTAGGTCGCATAGAAAAACCTCAAACAGTGTTTATCATTCCGGGAAATGATCCCACTGCAGATGACATTCAAATTGACCGTTCATTTTTCAAAGAAATTTTTCGCTCAATTGAAAAGGATGACTTTCCTAGGAATCTTAGTAATTTAGGGCGCCAACATATTCTTTGGTAGCAGTGATGTATTGCCTAATTGAATCAGAAATTGAAGGATTTAGATTGTAATTAGAAATCCTATTTTTATAACTAAGTAAATTTGGAGGATTGCGCGTTGGATTATGTATATTTAGCTTTCAAAAATGGGGGGCCATTTATGTATGTGATTTTGGCTATCTTAATTTTTGGGCTTGCAATCATTGTGGAAAGGCTCATCTATATTGCAGTGAAAAGCCGCATTGATACCACTAGTTTTATTAACAAAATTATTCAACTACTTCAAGAGGGTAGTATTTCCAGTGCTGTTGAGCTGTGTAGCATGTCTAAGGCTGTACTGCCCACAATCGCCAAAGCAGGTTTACAGGAATATGGTAAGAGCCCCAAGGAAATTCAAAATGCTTTTGAATTGGCTGCTATGGCTGAACTTCCAAAGTTGGAAAAGCGGACCCACTATCTTTCCATGATAGCCAATGTCGCTACTCTGCTCGGTCTTTTGGGAACGATTATTGGGTTAATTCAGTCCTTTCAGGCAGTTGCGGTTGCGGACTCATCCCAAAAGGCCGCACTGCTGTCCGCTGGCATTTCGGTTGCTATGAATACGACGGCGTTTGGTCTTACTGTCGCCATCCCTTGTATGATATTTCATTCCTACATTCAGTCAAAAACCAATGCCATTATCGACGAGATTAACGAGAATATAGCTAGAATTTATCAAAGAATTGTAAAACCAGGAAAGTAAGATGAATTTGAAAGAATCTCTTGGCCGCGAGCGTCGCAACCAACAAGAGGATTTGAATATTACACCTGTCATGAATATTTTTCTCATCCTGGTTCCGTTTCTACTGTTAACAGCGGTTTTTGTTAGAATTGCCGTGATAGAATTTTCGTTGCCGAGTGCGAACAAAAAGTCTGAAATCGCAGGAGCGAAACCGGGCAAAGCCATCGTTACGATTCTGGCTATTAATGAAAAGGGGTTTGAACTAAAAACTCATGGTGTAAGATTTCCTATCATCCTAAAAAAGCAAGATAATTTTGACTTTCAGACGCTGGTAGCAAGACTCAAGCAAGTCAAACAACTGCATAACGACACCGAGGATATTATCATTGCCCCTCAAGCCTCCATAAAGTACGATACCATAATAAAGGTCATGGATAGATGTCGAGAAAACGGTTTTCCTAACATTTCGATTTCGGGATAAAACATGTATTTCAATTTTGAAAATGAGGACAAGTTCGTAGTTATACCGCGTAAACGCAAATCTTACAATTCATTCGGATTACGCTTGACCCCGATGATTGATATGTTTACTATTCTGCTTGTCTTTCTGCTAAAGAGTTTTTCAGCGGAAGGAGAAATCATGACGGTGGCCAAAGATATGCACCTACCGGAATCCACCGCTAAAACACCCCCTAAGTCTACGCCAATTTTGATGATTACCAACGAATGGATCATTTTGGACGGCAATCCAGTTGAAGAAGTCTCCCATGTTGCAGCGGATCAGAATATTGTGATTGAAAGGCTTTTGAGACAGTTACAAAATTTACGCGTGTTTTCCGAGCGTCTAGGTGCTTTAGATGCGAACATGGGATTTAAGGGTAATATTACTATTCAGGGAGACAAAGAGATTCCGTTTCAAATACTGAAAAAGGTCATGTTCACATGTGGTCAAGTCGGATTTAACAATATGCTCCTGGCGGTGAATCAGGAAGAATAACGTTAACATACATGGCAAAATCTAACATACAACTCTCCTTAAAAATTGAGCAAGCCGGTAAGGTCTCATACCATAGGCTTACCAAAAAAGACCGATTAACCATAGGTAAGAATCCATATAACGATATTACTCTCTATGGCGACCGTTTTCCGAAAATGCACATATTATTTTCTCGGAAAAATAATCAGTTTCAGATACGGTTTCAGAATTATATGAAGGGCGAGGTGCGGGTGGGAAAGTCTCGGTTGTCTTTCAAAGATATGATTGCGCATAATCTCTTGCCAATCAAAGGCGACAGTTATTTTTACCCGATCACCAAGAATAAAGAAGGATTTGTGGTTGTCGGCGACGCTAAAATTTCATTTCGTTTTGTGGGAGAGAATACTCAAGAAGCACGCACGGTGAGCATTCCAAAATTTAGAGGTTATTCTTGGTTTTATGCTACTGTGAAAGATTTAGGTCGGGACCTCCCGTTCAAGGCTATTGTGCTCTTTTTTGTACTATTTCATGCCTTTATGTTGAATTACATGCGTGAACATGCAAAGGGTTTTAAGCCTCAAATACATGTAACAAGAGTTCCACAGCGCTTTGCTAAGTTCATCGTAAAAAGTCCGGCAACAACGAGAAAGGCCGAACAGCGAATCGCAAGAGGTGTCAAGGAAGGTACAACCAGCCCCACAGAAAAAACAAAACGAGCTCCAGCAGAAAAAAGCGGCGGCGGAGAAGCATTACCCGAGGCTCAGGGTATTCTGGCATTGTTAACCGGTACGGGTAGTTCGGATCACTCCAGTAACATGATTGACTTTCTCTTAGACCAACGCTTAGTGAGAGAACTAGATGAAGTTATGACAAGTTCAAAATTACAGGTTGGCAAAGGCACGAATAACAGTGACGATTTAGATAATTTGATTTCTATGAGCGAGGTCAGCGGCGGCATCGATGATATTTTGGACGACATTAACCAGGTGGAGTCCGTGTCATTCGGAGAAAAGGGGCAAATAGAAGTTGAACGCATAGGTAAGATAACCGGCACCAAGGGAGCACTTGGTAAACGCTCCGAAGAGTCCGTTCGGGCGGTGATGCTTACCTACACAGGACGACTTACCTATATCTACAATAAATACTTAAAACGCGATCCTGAATTACGAGGTAAGATTGTTGTCGAGGTGGTTATTGAAGCCAGTGGAGATGTTTCAAATGTAAAAGTTATTTCTTCAACAGTGGATAATCGGGAATTTGAATTGCAAATCGTGAATGTTATTCGTAGATGGAAATACGAACCTATTGACCAAGGCACTGTAATTGTTACTTATCCTTTGGTGTTTATCAAGATCGGCTCGTAATCTGACTTTATTTTACTCGCCCTTTGATTTCTTCTAATATGCCTTCCAACCAGGTCGTGTCTTGATTCATATCATAGTTATCCGTATCGACCACTAACACATTCCAATCTTTCGAGATTTTTTTGATCCAATTTTCATAACAGATGTTTAGTTGAGCCAAGTATTCTTTATCGATATCCCGCTCGTAACTGCGGCCTCGTCTTCGAATGCGGCTTAATAATGTCCAGGTAGAAGCTTTGAGATAAACCACCAGTCCTGGTTTTTTTAAAGATTGCAGGATGGTTTCATACAGGTCTCGATAAGATTGATAATCCCGGGGTAGCATGAATTCTCTTTGAAATAAATTCTCAGCAAAGATTTCTGCGTCCTCATAAATGGTACGGTCTTGAACGCAGGGCACCCTGTTTTTTTGAATTCTTAAATGATCCTTAAAGCGCTGAGTCAAAAAGAAGATTTGCGAATGGTAAGCCCACCGCTGCATATCTTGGTAAAAATCTTCCAAGTAGGGGTTGTTCACTTCGGGCTCATAGTAAACCTTCCAGCCAAATCTGTCATTCAGAAGTTTGGTAAGAGTGGTTTTCCCTACACCAATATTCCCGGCTATGGCTACGAAATTGGATTTAAATGAAGACTCTGGCAAAAAATAACCTAACTATTTTTGTTGATTTTAATAGAACAATTTCCATAATTATAATTCAAAATGCAAGCGCTTTTTGAATCTGCTGCAAACTTTTTAATAACAAGCTTGTCTAAATAGAGTGAATAACGGGACAGGTATGAATCAAGGCGAACAAGCTTTAATCAAAGAGGCCCAAAGAGGTAATATAGTGGCGTTCGAATCTTTGGTAAAGAAATACGATAGGCACGTTATGCAGCTCGCTTATAACTTGGTTAACAACACCTACGATGCTCAGGATATTTACCAAGAAGTATTTGTACGGGTTTTCAAAAACTTACATCGATTTCACTTTAGGAGCGAATTTTCTACCTGGCTTTATCGAGTAGTCGTTAATTACTGCATCAATTTTAGGAAGAAGAGAGGCCGGGTAAAATTTCATTCTTTAGAGGCAGGGGCAACTGAAAACGAGGATAATTGGAAGAAGACCTGCCAAGGTCGAGACTTGAATCCAGAAGAATCTGTTCTTAATCAAGAACTCTCTAATCAAATAACTACAGCGTTGGAGAAGCTGTCATTCAAGCAAAAATCGGTTTTTGTCTTGAGACATTATCATGGACATAAACTTCGAGAAATTGCAAGAATTATGAACTGTTCGGAAGGTGCGGTAAAAAATTATCTGTTCCGTGCTACTCAAAAAATGCAGAGACTCTTAAAAGAATACGCTGAAATCTAAAGGTGATACTATGAGACCCAAACAGCATTTAGAAAAATTGATTCCTCTATATGTATACGAAGAATTAGAAGAAGATGAGAAGAAGGAAGTTGAAGTTCATATCGAGTATTGTGAAGCGTGCCGCCAGCAACTGGAAGAACTGCGGGCTTTACACAATACCTTAGATCAGAAAATTATTTTGCAACCAACAGATGAACTCCTGGCCCGGTCCAGGTCAGAGCTGCGTGATCGCCTTAGAGCAGAGAGAATAGCTGCCTTGAAAGAGTCTTGGTGGGAGAGAATTTCAGAATTTTTCTTAGAGAAAACTCTCGCTTTTCAACTCGTAGGAGCGGCTGTAATACTGCTACTAGGCATTTTTATGGGTAGATTTCTGTTCTCTCCGAAAGAGAGAAGCGAACCCTTAAGCACAGAGTTTCTGAGCGGGACATACCCACGAATGATTTCTCAGCCGTTAATTACCAACGTAGATTTGGTTCAGTACAATCCCCAAACCGGTGAAGTCACGGTACGGTACAAAAGTGTAAACGATGTTTCGCTGCGAGGGGGAATTGACGAAGAGCCTATTCGCCGAGTTTTGGTTCACGCTATTCGAAGCGAAGAGCATCCAGGGCATCGCCTCACAGCGGTTAAAGCTTTTGGAGAGCGAACTTCCTCAAACGATGAAATTGAAGATGTTCTTATTTATGCGATGAAAAACGACGCGGTTGATGGGGTTCGGTTGCGCGCAGCCAAAGTCTTGAAAGCACTGCCCTTTAGTAGCAAGATTAAAGAGGCCTTTATACGTGTGCTTTTGAAAGATTCTAATCCTGCTATTCGAATTGAAGCTGTCGACGCCTTAAGCAAAGTTAAAGAAAAAGAAGACGTGGCTCCCATTTTTCAGGATGTGGCGAAAGACGATGAAAATGATTTTGTCCGACTAAAAGCCTCCAGGGCATTGGAAGGGAGAGATAATTCGAAATTTGATCAAAAATAATAATCGGCGTGACTATTCAGGCTGTCATTCTGAGGAGCGAAGCGACGAAGAATCTCCGCCAATGCACTACATGCTAGGCCTAAAAAAGAGATTCTTCTTTCACTTCGGTCGCTTAGAATGACATGTTAAGCGAAAGTGTCGTTGTAGTACTATTTTTAACTTTGAAACGCTTAATAACAATGGAAAATATATTTGAAATCTAATTGGAGAACGAAATCATGAAATCTAAACCAAAAAATCTTTCAACTATGTATGGCCTGTTTCTAACCCTGTTCATATTCCTCAGTACAAATTCTCTTGCTCAGGAACTTAGGCGAGAAGGACGGTACTATGCAGCCGAGATAACTAAAAATTTCACGGTCAAAAAGGGAGGCACCTTACATATCTTTGATGTCCGTGGTGACATTGATGTAAACACTTGGGAGAAAAATCAGGTTCAGATACATGAACTCGTAAAGATGGATGTATTCACAGAAGAAGAGGCCGCGACAGCCCTTAAGAGATTCAAATCCAGCTACCGGCAGACAGGTGACGTCATTGAAATTGGCGGCGAAGGTTACTACCGTGACAGAATTAAGAGTAATCTTAAAGTCACAGTACCACATGTGTTTAATGTTGAGTTGCAGACAAGGGGGGGTGATCTGACCGTCAGTCGATTAGCCGGCGAGGTGTCACTGAGAACCTCTGGTGGGGACATTGCTTTGAATGAGATCGATGGAATAGTAGATGCTAAAACCTCAGGCGGGGACATCGAAGTAATAAGTGCAAGAAAAAAAGTCACGATAAAAACCTCAGGCGGTGATTTAGAGTTGGAGGATATTGGTGGGCCTTTAACGGCCACGACATCTGGTGGTGACATTACCCTACGAAGGTCTGACGCTAAGGTGGATATTCGCACCTCAGGTGGCGACATCGAATTGTCTGACGTTGGCGGAGAAGTGAAAGCCCATACCTCTGGAGGGGATGTGGATATAATGAACACGAAAGGTTCGGTGGATGTCCACACTTCAGGTGGCGACATCGAACTGCGTAATATTGGTGGGTCGCTCGAAGCATCCACCTCTGGTGGTGATATTGAAGGCAGGTCCATTCAGGGCGGTGCGCGAATCTCCACTGCCGGCGGTTCCATCGATCTGAGGGATGTGAAGGGGGGAGTGCGGGGAAAAACAGCCGGGGGAGATATTTCAGTTGAAATAACCTTGATGGATTTCAAAAAAGACCATCGCGTAGACCTGCGAACCGCGGGGGGCGAAATAACGCTCTATATACCAGAAAAACTTCCCGCCACCATTTTGGCTGAGATTGAAATCTCTGACCGGTGGGAAGACTACAACATCTACTCAGATTTTCCCTTGACCAGTTCAGAAGACTCTAAGCGTGAGAAAAGACGGGGTCGATGGGGAAGGAGAATTATCCGGAGCGAAGGAAAGATTAACGGTGGTGGTGATTTAATTGAGCTCTATACAACGAATGGTGATATTCATATTAAGAAATTAAGAAAATAAGTGGAGGGGTTTAATGCAGAGATGCTAAAGTAGATTGACGCACCAACAGAATTAAGCACCTCAGGGGGCAGCATCATTTTAGAGATTAATATGGCCATAAAATCAAGTTTGGGAAAGCTTCAGATTTTACAACCATTCAGGAAATTCTTAACAAATCAATTAGAATCCAATTACATTAATCTACTGGGAATTGAACTTGAACTTAGGTTCGATTCAATAGAGGAGAAACGGATTGTTCTATTGTTCCATTGCTCTACTTGCTGGCCCTGATTGACAATTCAACAATAGAACCTTGAAACAATCCCTTTCTATTATACCCGAACACACAAAATTTCTTTGCAAAAAAACAAGGATTTGATTGGTAATACAACAATTGGGTCGTCGCAAATGACAAACATCCAAAAAATACAAACTCACCTTCGCCAACTCTGCCGAGCATTAAAGGAGGCAGACCCAGATATTGTCGACATTATCCAATTTGGGTCCTCGGTTTACGCTCCGGATTTGGCTCGTGACATTGACCTTTTGATTACCACCCAATCGAAAAAAGACGAAGACCTCTACGGGGATGCTTTCGATGATCTGGAGGTGGGGGTTGATGTCATAGTTCGGACGCCTGGTCAACCAATGGGGAATGACATAGCAACAAGTGTACGGCTTATGGGAGAAGTTTTAATTGGAAATGGAGAAACCTTAAAAGAAGCGGAGGCTTATATGGCTGTACCAACCTTTGAGCGTGCCAGAGAGAGTTTAGAGACGGCTGACTCAATTCTTGGTTTGGCACAAAAAAGTGAAAATGAAATTCGAAGGGATGAATTCTATAAAGTAGCCTTTAACAGATTATTTGACGCTGCCCGCAACGCGGTGAGGGCTTATCTTAACACCGAAAACTCTCGTTGGGGTCAACTCCGTAGAGACCCTCCTAAACCCTTCAATGAACAATTCCGACGAATTGTCACTACCTTGCACATCCAATACAGTTATGACGGCAACTATCCTAAAGATGATCCGGATGGTGCCTTTAGGCAGTGGAGGGGGGAAATTGAACAGTTCATGCGGGACTTAGAACATCATAAGGAATAGACATAAAAACGTATTCATTGATTGCACCCTTCTCCAACATTTAGTTGAGTTCTGTTTTGTTTGATCGAAGCGTCTGAAATTTATGTATTTTTACTTGACATTAAATTGAAGAATAACTGGAGATAAGCGTAAGGACGAATTATGAAGTTAGTTACATTCAAAGTTTCCATTCCAAAAGATCTCTTGGGGATAGCATTAGGCTTGAATGAGCAGAAAGTTCAGAAGGAATTTAAAGAGTGGTTGATTATATCTTTGTTTCAGGAAGGACGTATATCATCTGGAAAAGCTGCAGATCTTCTTAAGCTAAAGAAGAGAGAATTCCTTAATCTTCTTGATAAAAAGGGTATTGCTCATTTCAATTACTCATCCCAGGAATGGGAAGAAGAGTTGGAAGCTGCCAAAAAGCTAATTCCGAAAAAATAGAAAATAAAAACTTACAACCCAACCTTCACCACCACCATGGTAAAATCATCGTGTGGGGTTGTATTTCTGGCAAACTTATTTATTTCTTCGGTAATCTTATCGAGAATTGTCTGTGCGGAATGATGAGCATTTCGGCTGATTATTTGCTGAAGCCTTTCTTCACCAAACTCTTCCCCCTTTTTGTTCATCGACTCGCAAATACCATCGGTATAGAATACAAAAACGTCTTCGGGTTCAATCGACAAGGATTTCTCTTCAATAGTGGTTGAAAAAAGCTGACCACTTTCTAAACCAATCGCAATGCCCTTTGGATTTAGTAGTTCTGGCTGGCCAATCACACTTTTCCGAACTATTAGAGGATTGTGCCCTGCACGGGCGAAGGTTAGCATTTTATCCTTCATATTAAATTGCCCATAAATCACACTTATGAATACGTCACGCGGTGCATTTTCATAAAATATTGCATTCATTTCTGTTAGTAACCCTTTTGGGCTTTTTTTCGACTTTGACAAGGTTTTGATGATCCCTTTGGCCATAGTCATGTAAAAAGCCGCAGAAACGCCTTTACCTGAAACATCCCCTATGACAATACTGAGGCATTGATTCCCATCTCTGATGAAATCGTAATAATCTCCACCTACTTCCATGGCTGGCCGACAAATGCTAGCGATTTCCAAATTGGGAAAAGTAGGAACTGATTGGGGCAAAAATCTCATCTGAACGCTACGAGCTATTTCCAACTCTTTCAAAAGCCTCTCACGCTCAGCGATACGGCTAACGTATTCGGGCACGTACTTTTCAAAATCTCTTACTGAAACCTTGCTATAAGAAAGATAAAGACCAACTGTTAGCATAAAAATAACAAACAGTGCCGAAACTACACCGGGAGTACTCAAAAAGCCATCCGGTAATAAGCTGACTAAAGACAAATCTAAAAAATAATAAAACGTAAATAATGACAGTAACACGGTAAATAAATCATATTTGAAGATAACATAAGCTAAATAAATGGCGAATGGTAACATGAGGAAAAAAGATAAATAGGTTGGTCGCAGATACATAAGGTGCAAACCAGAAAAATCGATAAACAGAGCCAATGAAATAATCAAAATGCCAGTATTCTGAATTTTTGACCGTAAATAAGCCGGCCAAAATGAAAATAGAATAAATCCTACGAAAAGGGCTACTGTGAGATTTTCAGCAATAGTTGAAACTATGGCATAGCTACTTTGAAATATCCATAGGCTATCATCCTGAACAGCGATGTATCCTAGATTGGCATTACTGGTCAGCCAGGATAATAGGCCAAAAAAGAACAGGGCCAAACCGGCGATAAAAATTGTGTTTAGGAGAGCTAACCCCATTTCCTTCGTCCGTAAAAGACCCCTAAACAGGAGGTCTGTTAATGCCAACTTTTGCGGCCAGATATCTCTGTTCAAAGACTCCGTGACGGAGTAAACAATCAAGATGGCTAACCCGGTAAAAAAACCAGCCACTCCCCCTCCAACAAGAACCCCTTCCCATTCGGGCCAGGTAGCCATGCCGACAATAATCCACACCACTATAAATGCGAAAATCCCTAGCCAAATGGCTCTCTTGAATTCCAACTCATCATGTCGAAGGCGCTTAAGGAATATTACAACCAAAAATATGCTGATGGCAGCCCACACTAATAGCAATAGGACATAGGCTATTGTTTCGCTTACATTTTCCTCCTTAGGGAATTCAAACTTTCTTTTGTCTAAAGATGTCTTGGCCCGATAATAGGTTAACTTGGTTCCTGAGATCGTTACTTCTAAGCTTCTTTTTAAATTAGGTGAAATTGACGAGGGGAGCGTAAATGTAAACTCATGAATCAAAGTTTTGTCTTCTTTGTCAATTCGTTTTCTTGTCAATTCAATAGAGGAAGTGTCTATATCAAAGTATGTGAGAAAGACTCTTGCCTTGGCAAGGGCTTCAGTCTCATCAAGGTTATGAAGAGTTGTTGTTTGTGGAAAGACCTGCTCAAGTCCGATTAGCTTGCCGTTCAAATCGTATCTTACCTCAAAGCGCGCTTCCTTTTTTTCTCCCTCTTTGGTTTTGACTGTACCGCTCCACGAAATTCTCCAATGACCGATCGGTAGAATTTCCTTGGCAGTATCGCCAACCAAATAATATTGAGCAAAGTGAGTTAATTCGTCATCGACCAGTAAGGTGACTTTTCTCGATAGATCGTAATCTGCGAAATACGATTCGTTAAAGTCTTGGTCAGCTTTTGTCAAGATTTCACTTTTAGATACCCGAGGTTGTAGGAGCTTAACAAATTTTGAGTTACTAATAATCGAAAAATAAACAGCAATAAAGAGACACCCCAAAAGGGCTAAAATAATAGGTTTTGAACTTTGGTTAATTTTCATATCTTATTAAATTTTGGGGAAATGCTTAGTCTTTGCAGTTGATAATTTATACGGTTTATTTCTTAAAAGTTTTCATAAACTCATAAAAGCTCTTAGCCTCATGGGTTCCAGTTTTTGTGGGACGACCGTTTTTACAAACCAGGTTCCCCAGAGCCAGGATGCTTCTAAATATCATAGCAGTGAGGACAAAAGTGTTCTTGTGTTGGTGTGTTCGAGTGTTCTGGTTGCTAAAATTGTCAATAAAAGGATTATGGTTTAGAATCCTTTCAAATGGGTACTCTTCGTAGGCCGCTCCATCGGCGATTTTATGCTTTGCAGGTCTATTCTTGCTTGGCGGCTTCTTTCTCTTTATTTTCCTGTACAATCAATCTTATTTTAGCAATTCTCTGACGGTCTATAGCTTCAACAATAAAAGAGCCATTTCCAAAATCTTGTTCATAGCCAGGCTTTGGTATATGGCCAATCATACTGAAAACCAGCCCGCCAACCGTTTCAACATCATATTCTGGGAATCGGACGTTCAGTTTTTGCTCGCAGAGTTTTACTGGACAAAGGCCATCGACCAGATATTCCCGTTTGCCGACTTGACGAATCAAAGGGACAGGTTGGTCAAATTCATCATAAATCTCACCCACTAGTTCTTCTAAAACGTCTTCTAAGGTGACAATGCCAGTAGTTCCGCCATATTCGTCAATCAGTACAGCCATATGCAGTTTCGTCCGCTGAAATTCTCGAAATAGAACATCAAGGGATATGGTTTCGGGATAGAAAACCACGTCGCGTTTCAGCTTAATCATTCGCAGCCCTTTGTCACCCCGCGCGGTGGCGGCAAACACATCTTTAATATGAACCATACCCAATATGTGGTCAAGGTCCCCATCACAAAGAGGGTATCGCGTGTGTTGATATTCTTCAATTATACGAAAGTTTTCTGAAAAGGTGTTTGTGGTAGAAAGATAGGCCACCGCCGTTCGAGGAATCATGATTTGTTTGGCTGTTTTATTATGTAAGGCCAATACATTTTCCATAAATTCCACTTCGCTGTCTGTGAGATGACCGCTTTTTGCTGAGTGAGCAAAAATGAGTTTTAATTCATCTTCTGAATGAGCCAATTCACTTTCTGATGCTTGTTTGATACCAATGAGTTTCAAAAAGAATAACGCCGAATGATTTAACAGCCAAATAAATGGGATAAAAACTTTGTAGAATATATGCAGAGGAATAGCAATCAACAGCGTAATTTTTTCAGCGAGGCGAATGGATAGAGATTTGGGAGCCATCTCTCCAAGAACAATATGGAGGTAGGTAATGATGCCAAAGGCGACCCCAAAGGCAAAGCTATGAAGTAGCTTTTCAGATTTTATGCCCAAAAATTTGAATATCGGTTCCAGTTGATGTGCCAAATAGGGTTCGCCTAACCATCCTAATGAAAGACTTGCTAAGGTGATACCCACTTGACAGGCGGAAAGGTAGGCGTCTAAATTCTCGAGGATGCGCTGACCGATTTTGGCTCTAAAAGTACCTTCAGCAGCGAGTTGTTCGATTCGAGAAGCCCGAACTTTAACCACCGCAAATTCCGCAGCAACAAAGAACCCGTTTAGAAATACAAAGAAGAAAATTACGACTATCTGGAAAAATTGGTCCATTAACAATGATATTTCAATTTGACTATCTTAATAAAGATAAAAACAAGTAGACAAAAAATCAAATATAAACCTCCATTGGTTGCAGCCAGTACAGCTTTTGTCATTAGAACTTGGTTAATCAAAGCTCTTTTACAACAGTTTTGTAGTAATTTGCTCAGTCATGGAGGTTCTAGACTTTCCACTATCTTATGACTTTTGACGGGGTCCCTTGATTAATGAATGTACGAGTCCTCGAACACTGTAAATAAAGAGCACAAAGAAGAAATAGGTAGGGCTAAACGATTCGGGAAGATGATTTCGATACAAAATGTTCCAAAAGATTAGAGCTAAAATAGCCCAAACCAATTGACCCAAGAGCTCTCTTATTTTTATATTTGGCATCCATCGTGTAAGAAATTTTGCGTACCAAGAGGTAAAAAAATCAATAAACCCAATAACCACTAGGGAACCTAGAGTAATGGTTAAAAGTTTCGTACCCATAATTATCTCCTTACTCGATATT
>JBHIAW010000077.1:0-13484 GCA_046758765.1 bacterium | reverse complement strand
GATGGCACCCTTGGAGGAGGAGGCCATGCGCAGACTATTCTTGAAAGACTCGGGCCGCAGGGCTTGCTCATCGGTCTTGACTTAGATGAAGAGGCCATTGACTTTGCAGCCAAAAGATTGAAGCCGTTTCAAGATCGAGTACATATTCAACAAGGAAATTTCAAAGAATTAGATAAGATTATAAAAGAGTTAAGTATTGAGCGGGTTCATGGTATTTTACTCGACTTAGGACTTTCATCGCACGAGCTTGACAAAGCAGCGCGGGGATTCAGTCATAATTTGAGGGGCCCTTTAGACATGCGTATGAATACAAAACAAAAACTAACGGCCTACGACATTGTCAACCGTTATTCGGAAAGCGAATTGAGCAGCCTATTTAAGACTTTTGGCGAGGAAAGAAGGTTTAGAGCCATTGCGCGTATCATAATAAAGGAAAGGAAACATTCTCCAATCCGGACAACAAAAGACTTAAGGGAGATAGTCAGCAAAGTTCTTCCGTACCAGAACCGAATAAAATCGTTAGCGAGAATTTTCCAAGCCCTGCGCATAGCTGTAAATGAGGAGTTAACAAATTTGTCTGAAGCTTTGAGAATAAGTTTAGATTGTTTGTACAGGTCTGGAAGAATGGTGATCATATCGTACCATTCCTTGGAAGACCGCTTAGTCAAGGATTTTTTCAAACAGCAGTCAGCTCGCTGCGTTTGTCCCCCGGAACTACCAATTTGTACTTGTGGGAAAAAAGGCAATTTAAGGATTTTAACCAAGCGTCCCGTTCGCCCCTCTGAGGCGGAAATTCACAGAAATCCGAGGTCGCGGAGCGCACGGCTTAGAGCAGCGGAGAGTATCGTTGAGAGTAGAGAGTGGAGAGTGGAGCATTTTTTTAGAATATAACCGTTTCACGAAAAAGATGGCACACGGATATAGCTATGAGACGTTCTCGAAGAGTTAGAAAAAAATCAAGAAATCGTTCAGGTTTTACAATTATTATCGTTTTTTTACTCGGTTTTTTCTTGATGATTTTTTATGTTTGGTTAAAAGTGCAAACTAATTTGGTGTCTGCTGAAGTACAACAATTAAGAACTAAGCAGAGCCGCCTTCTGGCAGAGAATGAGGAATTGAAGGCGGAGGTTGCCCAGCTCTCAAGCTTTGCCCGCATTCAAAAAATTGCACTAGAAAAGTTACATTTGACTTTTTTACCAAGCGAAGATATTGTTGAAATTGAATGAGATCCAATGAATAAACTACAAAGAAACAGACGTTATTATTACACAACTGGTCGAAGGGTTCTTCCTCAAAAAGATTCAATAAGACTCTGGAGAGTCCACTTTGTTCAGTATTTGCTTTGTCTAGCCGCAATCATAATATTTCTTCGCTTGTTTCAAATACAAATTTTTCAAAGTGCTAAGCTTAAGGACTTGGCAGACGAACAATACCTTCATGAATATTCAGTGAAAGCCCCGAGAGGTCTGATCTATGATCGTAATCACAAAGCATTAGCCCTTAATAAACCTTGCTACGATTTGGAATTAAATACGAAAGCCGTCAGCGATGCGACGGATACGGCCAGGAAGTTAAGCCAGATTCTAAATCAGAGTGAAGCCTTGCTTGTAAACAAGATTCGAAAAGACAGCAGATATGTTGTGCTTTCAAGAAGGCTCGAAGCAGATGAGGTAGCGGCCATCAAAAAGATGAATATTCCTGGCTTAAAAATTATTGAAACCAGCGAAAGGGTTTACCCTTTAAATGAAAAACTGGCTCAGGTCATTGGATTTGTTGGCGTCGACGGGGATGGATTAAGCGGAATTGAATTAACTTACGACAAATATCTAAGAGGCGGAAATGGTTGGAGAATTCTGCAAAAGGATGCCAATGGGAAAAACTTAATGCCCATTGATTCTGCCACCCAGGAGCCTAAACCTGGGGATGATGTTATTTTAACCATTGACCACATCTTACAAACAATTGCAGAGGAAGAGTTGACAAGCGCCGTAGCTAAGTATCAAGCACAGGGTGGCAGTGTGATCATCACCAATCCGAATACCGGTGAAATATTGGCCATGGCTTCTGTGCCGAGATTTGATGCCAATCATGCCACCCGGTACAGACCTGAAACTTGGAGAATACGGCCGATTACGGATATTTTTGAACCCGGCTCTACGTTTAAGATTGTAACTATGATGGCGGCCCTGGCGTCAGGCGTTAAGAAAACCAACGATATCTTTTTCTGTGAAAATGGCAAATTCAAGTTCTTCGGCAAAGAAATCAATGATCCAAAAAAATATGCGTGGCTTTCATTTAAGAATGTATTCAAATATTCCAGCAACATTGGCACCGTTAAGATTGCGCAGGCGGTGGGAAAAGACCGACTGTTCAAGGCAGCCAGAGACTTAGGCGTCGGGGTTAAGACCGGTATCGGCTTAAGGGGGGAAGTTGCCGGGATTCTCAGGCAACCTATGAGTTGGTCAGAATTTTCGTTGGCCGCGATATCTATTGGGCATGAAGTTGCAGTAACACCGCTGCAAATGGCCATGGCATACGGCGCTATTGCTAACGGAGGCTTGCTGATGAAACCGGCCATCGTTAAAGAAATCAAGAGTAAAGAAAACAAAACATTGTTCCAGTTCAAGCCTCAGATGATTCGCAGGGTGATGCCTCAAGGAATTGCTAATACCATGGCAAGCATTTTAGAAGAAGCTGTGTCGAACGGCACCGGTGAACAGGCTAAAATATCTGGCCTAAGAATCGCTGGTAAAACCGGTACAGCCCAGAAGCCTTTAGAAGACATGCATGGATATTCAAATTCAAAGTTTGTGGCTTCTTTTGCTGGGTTTTTCCCCGCAGAGCAGGCTCAACTCTTAATCTTTTTGACCATTGACCAACCCTATCCGATCCATTCCGGTGGTCAAGTAGCGGCCCCGACCTTTCGGAAGATGCTGGAACGCATATACAAAATCTATGATGAACCGCCTGTCCGACATGTTGAAATACCATCCAATAGAATTGAAATAGCAGGAACGGCTGAAATTCCAGATTTCGTAGGAAGGCGAAAGGAAACCGCCATAAAATTGTTGAATGATCTGCAGATCAAATATGAACTTTTGGGAACCGGCGAAATAGTCCAAGCACAGGAATTGCGAACCGATCCAGCTCACAAAGAAAAACCCGTCTTATCTCTGAAATTGTCGAACTTTCCAAATAAGACGGAGTACACAATCATGCCTAAGTTAGCAGGTTTTTCACTGCGCCAGGCCATTGGAATATTGGCATTACGAGGATTAACCGTACAGATATATGGCAGTGGGCGAATCGTAGGACAGGCTCCGGAACCAGGTGCGAAAATCAAAGTAGGGGCAAGATGTGTGTTGGAATGTGAACCGGTTACTAATATAAGTTTGATGGGTAAATCGAATAACCAGGAAAATTTGTTAACGCGAAAGACAGATTACCAGGAAATTTCGCGTTGAAAACTTTTCCCGGTTTCAGGGGCATCGAAAAGTTGGCCTTGCCAAAATTAACTGGGAAAACAATAGCTTACATGGATTTCACACTTCAAGAATTTCTTACAATCAAGAACTACCATTTTGAGTACCATGGTGCACCAGAAAAATTAGACCAAGAAATATCCGGTGTATCCACGGATTCCAGAACGATTCGACCTAACGAGATATTTTTTGCCCTTCGTGGAGATCTCTATGATGGTCATAATTTTGTTCAGGACGTATTTAGAAAAAATGCTGCAGTGGCCGTTGTTGAAAAAAGCTGGTGGCAGCAGGAATGTGCTAAATTTGAAAATCAAGATATATTCGTTGTTGAAAACAGCGTAACAGCCTTGCAAGAGGCCGCCCGGTTCTATCGGAAAAAATTTGATCATCCAATAATTGCAATAACGGGAAGCAATGGCAAAACCACAACCAAAGAGATGGTAGCTGTTGTTCTATCGGAACTGGGGCTAATTTGTAAAACCGAGGGTAATCTCAATAATCACATAGGCGTTCCATTGACCCTTTTTAGGCTGACTAAGCATCATTGGGCTTCGGTATTAGAATTGGGCACCAACCATTTCGGTGAACTCGCACGGCTGTGTGAAATGGCTGACCCCCAGTACGGTTTGATTACTAACATAGGACACGGCCATTTAGAGTTTTTTGGGGATTTGGCAGGAGTGGCCAAAGCAAAAATGGAACTGTTCGACTATCTTAGTCCGAATGGAACGGCATTCATAAACATAGATGACCCCTGGATCGTCAAACTTGCTCCCAAGTTTGAAAAATGCATTACATACGGCTTCAGGGAGGAAGCCAAGGTTTTCGGCCAATTCCTCGGCAGCGATGATATGCGATATCCAAGCTTTACGGTTCAAGGTAAGTCGATCAAAATCAATCTGTTCGGGCAACATAATGTGTATAATGCACTTGCTGCCGTGGCAGTTGGTTTGGAATTTGGAGTCAGTTTGGATCAGATCAAGCCTGCTTTGGAAAATATCAAACTGCCTTCCAAGCGCATGGAAGTATTAAGGCGGAAAAATATTGTCATTTTAAACGACAGCTACAACGCCAATCCCGATTCCACAAGAGCCGCTTTGGAAGTTCTGAGCCAAATAGCCAACTCTGGAAGAAAAATATTTGTTTTTGGAGATATGTTAGAGCTGGGAAAGTCGGCGCCCGCAGAACATGCAAAGATAGGAAGGCTCTTGAAAGACTTCAAAGTTGATGCATTCTTGGCTTATGGCCCTCTTTCTGAAGCAGCGGTTCAGCAAGCTCGGAAATCGACTAAGAACATCGTGGTACAACACTTTGTCGATAAGAATGATTTGATTTCTACGTTAAAAGAGTTAATTCAAGAAGGGGACATAATTTTAGTCAAAGGTTCTCGCGGTATGAAAATGGAGGAAATTATTGATAAGTTGTTTTAGTGCATACGGAATGACAGCGCAGCCTGAATAGTTGCAATCAAACTTTTAATATATAGCAAAATGTTCTATTATCTATTTTTTCCGCTTCGAGAATATGTTTCGGGGTTCAATTTATTCCGATACATTACATTTCGATCAGCCTGGGCGGCGATTACCGCTCTATTAATCAGCTTTATTGTTGGTCCGTACATCATTAAGAAACTTCGTCAGCATCAGATTGGTGAAGAGATTCGTACTGACGGCCCGAAAACTCATTTGAAAAAAGCGGGCACGCCCACCATGGGGGGGTTGATTATCTTAGCTGCGGTAGTGTTACCTACCTTGCTCTGGGCTAAGGTTGTCAATATATATATTCTATTGATTCTGTTTTCAACCCTATGGATGGGCCTGGTTGGTTTCATAGATGACTATTTAAAAGCCGTGAAGAAAGTCCCCATAGGATTAGTGGCAAAATACAAACTGATCGGGCAAATAAGCCTTGGTGCAATCATAGGTGGTGTTGTTTATTTTTCGCCGCAATTTGAGGGAATAAGTACATTGAGCACCGTGCCCTTCTTTAAGGATTATGAGATTGACTTTGGCATCTTATACATACCCATGGTTATCTTTGTGATTACCGCCACCTCGAATGCGGTAAACTTGACCGACGGACTGGATGGTTTGGCCATTGGTCTTGTAGGAATCTCGGCTTTGGCCTGGGCAGCCATTGCCTACATTTCAGGTCGAATTGATTTTAGTGACTATTTAAACATCATCTATTTACCGGGTACGGGTGAACTGACGGTTTACTGCGCCGCTTTAGTCGGAGGGGCTCTGGGATTCCTCTGGTACAATTCATATCCTGCCCAGGTTTTTATGGGGGATACCGGCGCCCTGGCTCTTGGCAGCGCCATCGGCACCCTGGCCATATTGCTGAAAAAGGAGCTCCTCTTAATAATCATTGGGGGGGTCTTTGTGGCCGAAAGCTTGTCAGTTATACTTCAGGTTCTGTATTTCAAACGCACCAAGAAACGCATTTTCAAAATGGCGCCCCTACACCATCACTTTGAGTTATTGGGATGGGATGAACAAAAGGTCGTCGTTCGATTCTGGATAATCGCCATTTTACTGGTTTTATTTAGCCTTAGCACTTTTAAGATTCGTTAGATTACAATCTTATGAATAGATATGAGAACCAATAATCTGAAATTTGACTCCCCCCTACTCCTAATCGTGATTTTACTGCTTGTGCTGGGAGCCGTGATGGTTTACAGCGCAAGTTCATTTAAGTCGCAAGAATTTCATAAAGATAGTCACTATTTTCTAAGAAACCACTTATACAAAGTTATACTTGGATTTGTCTTGATGCTTTTAGCCCTAAAATTAGACTATCACCTATGGTTGAAGATTTCACCATTGTTATTGCTCTTAGCTTTTTGTTTTTTGATATATCTTTTGGTCGGTCCAAATGTACCGACAATTCGCGGGAGTAAGCGTTGGATAACTATATGGAACCTCCAATTTCAACCATCAGATTTTGCAAGATTTGCTTTGATCTTATTTCTGTCATCATATTTAGGCAAAAAGGATTTTGTCAGTAGCGCCGTTGATAAGGGCTTAGTATTCAATCTCTTGATTATTGGATTCATCACGGTCCCGATTTTGCTTCAGCCGGATGTAGGAACCGCGGGGCTTATCATTTTTATCGTGGTCACGCTGCTGTTTTTAGCTGGAATTAACCTACGATATATTTTGGCGCTTGGAGTCAGCTCCCTTCCCTTTTTTATGTTTTTCCTTTTGAAAGCCGGACACCAAAAAGAGCGATTATTTGGATATTTTGCTTCTTTAAAAGGTGAACAGGTGGTTTGGCAGACCCAGCAATCCTTGATTGCACTCGGAAATGGCGGCTTATTCGGGGTTGGGTTAGGCAGCGGCAGGCAAAAGTACCATTTTTTGCCTGATCCATTTACCGATTTCATTTTCGCTATCGTTGGAGAAGAGTTGGGCCTCATTGGTACAACCGCTGTGCTAATTTTGTTTGTGGTGATAATCTGGCGTGGCTTTAGAATTGCCCTCAAAGCACCTGATACTCAAGGCCGGCTGTTAGCCAGCGGAATTGTGCTCAATATAGCTATTTATGCAATTACGAATGCTGGGGTGGTGGTAAATCTCTTGCCGACGACTGGTATTCCCATGCCTTTTATGAGTTATGGGGGCTCTGCCCTGTTGGTTAATCTGGTTGGAATTGGCATTTTGTTAAATATTTCAGCTCAATTTTGGCGCAAGCAACACCTTTACCCGGTGCAGAATCATAAATACCGCCGAACCTATTCAGGCAGATATGGATTCACCCGCAGTCATTAAAGTCATCATAGCAGGCGGTGGCACGGGTGGTCATCTCTATCCGGGCATAGCCTTAGCCGAGGAAATTGAAAAGCGCTGGAAAGCAAGAATCTTATTTGTCGGTACCAATTATGGACTCGAAAACAAAATCATACCCAAAACCCATTATGAATTTAAGAAGATTTGGATGCGAGGGTTGCAACGCAAAATGAATCTCGGCAATTTACTGTTTCCCATTAGGCTCATAGTGAGTCTTGTTCAGTGTATCTTTATAATAATAATGTTTCGACCAAATGTGATTATTGGGACAGGCGGATATGTGAGTGGTCCTGCCTTAATGATGGGAATCGCCTTACGGGTACCGACGATCATTCAGGAGCAAAACAGTTTTCCTGGACTGGTAAATCGCCTGCTCGGCAAATGGGTCAAGCAGGTGCACGTTACCTACGAAGCCTCACTCCGTTACTTCAAAAAGCAGTCAAACATTTTTGTCAGTGGAAATCCAGTGCGCGGCGATCTTAACAAAGTTGAAAAAGGCCAGGCATTAAAGAAGTTCAATTTACAAAAAGACAAAAGTACCCTATTCATATTTGGCGGCAGCCAAGGAGCCCATGCTATCAACATGCTGATATTAAAAAGTCTTGAACGGTTAATGGTACACCCTAAGTTACAGATTCTCTGGGCAACCGGTCCAAATGACTTCGAGCTGGTTGCTGCTAAATGTCAACGCTTTGAGGACCGGATTGCTCCACAACCATATATCGATGATATGGCCTCGGCCTATGCTGCATCTGACCTGGTTCTTGGCCGATCGGGTGCCTCTACCCTATCAGAGATTACGATTTGCGGGCTTCCGTCTATTTTGATCCCGTTTCCCTATGCAACCGCTGGACATCAAAAATATAATGCAAGAGCTCTGGAAAAAGGAGGCGCCGCAATTGTGATCTCAGAGAAAGCTTTGACTGAAGAAGCTCTAATTAAGGAAATATTCGAATTATTGGATAATCGTAATAGGAGAATGGCCATGGCCGCAGCAGCCCGACAGTTGGCCAAACCCAAAGCGGCCAAAGAAATAATCGATAAAATAGGAGACCTAATTAGTGTCTGAACGAAAACTCGACCATTAATGTCATTCCGGCAATCTTTAAGCCGGAATCTCATCATTTCAGACAGTAGATTCCCGCTTGAAACATGCGGGAATGAGAAGATAAGGCTGTTTTCGTTCAAACACTAACGAGGCCCTTTTCTGGTGCGGACGAGGCATAATAAGTGAAGAATTCGTGGAAAGATGAAATTACAAAAATTTGCACAGGCGAAGTGCGGTTTGATGAACCGCTTTCAAAATATACGTCTTATCAAATCGGCGGTCCGGCTGATGTTTATGTGATTCCGGATAAAATAGAAGACCTACTGAAACTGGTTCTTTTTACAGAAGAACGAGAAATTGCCAGATTTATCATAGGATTGGGTTCAAATATATTAGTTAGCGACCAAGGCATTAGAGGGATCGTGATAGACCTGCGAACGTGTGCAAGTGAAATTAAACGTGAGGAGAATCGCGTTTGGGTTGGCGCCGGTCGAAAGCTGTGGGAGTTCCTGGATTATTTAAGAGACCAGGGCTTGGAAGGATTTCAGAATTTGATTGGTATTCCCGGAACGGTGGGCGGTGCCATCAAAATGAATGCCGGTGCTTTTGGAGTAGAGCTGTTCGATAGAGTTCTTTCGGTCGACATTTTACAACCAACAGGTGAAATTACCAATTTGAAAAAAGAAAACATTGACTTTGGTTACCGACGAGGGATCATTCCCGGGAACCGCGTGTTTCTTGGAACCTGGGTGCAATTAGAGCTTGGAAACACAAATGAAATCGCTGAGCAGATGAAAGAGACATTAGCCCGAAGGGAATCAAAGCAGCCTCTGGAATACCCCTCAGCCGGAAGTGTGTTCAGACGACCGCCTGGCGATTACGCAGGTCGGTTGATTGAGGAATCTGGCTGTAAAGGTCTGCGTGTGGGCCAGGCCCAAGTCTCTGAGAAACATGCTGGTTTTATCATTAATCTCGGAGGTGCCTCGGCCGACGACGTGAGAAATTTGATGGATATGGTTCAGGAACGGGTTCTCAACCAATTTGGTGTCCATTTGCAGCCAGAGATTGAGATGATCGGCTTTAATTGATTCTTTAAATTGTATGGGAGAAAGGGTCATGATGGTCTACTCCAAATACAGAAGAAGTTCCAGCGGTGGAATCACCAGCCGTTTTCCTTTCCGACGAATCGGTATCATATTCTTGGTTATCACCACAGCTATCTTATTGGTGCTCAGGATTACCACCTGGTTGGGTGCTCAGGAGATATTTCAACTCAAAGAAATAAAGATCGAGGGTACGCATTTTATCAAGAAAACTGAGCTGCGTAAATATTTCCAAATTGATAGCGTCAAAAAGATATTTGACATTGACCTTAGAGCCATCGAACATCAGGTAAGCCAACATCCCTTGGTTCAAAAAGTGCAGGCAAGTCGGCGGTTTCCTTCCACGCTGCTGGTCAAAATCATAGAAAAGGAACCCATTGCTGTTGTGAACAATCTGGAGCTCTTTGCTATTGACGAACGTGGACACGTGCTGCCTAAGATTCATTCTGCCATGCTATGTGACTACCCGATCATTTCTAACTTAGGTATAAATAAAGGACAAGTCAATGAATCGGAAGCGCTTAGTGAAATACTAGAGTTACTTATGCATCTAAAACAACACCAGTTCATGCTGTATAGTCGAATTTCTGAAATTTCATATTCCCCTCATGTGGGAGTCTATTTTTACTTGACCGATGGGGCCGTACCGGTGTTAATGGGTCTTGAGGATTTAGAAAAAAAATGCAGTAATTTGCTGAAGGTCCTAAGACTTTTGGACAAAGAAAGCCAAGTCTCGCATTTTGAATATTTCGACTTAAGATTCGCACGACAAGTTATAGTCAAAAAGCAAGCAGCAAGTTAATCAATATTATGTAAAATCTTCTAAGGAGGATTTAGACTATCATGTCAAATTACATTACTGGACTGGACATTGGTACTACCAAGATCGGGGCTATCATTGCTGAAGTAAATGGCAATGATGAACCCACCGTCATCGGCGTAGGCACCAGTCCGTCAGAAGGTTTAAGGCGGGGGGTGGTAGTGAATCTGGATAAAACGATTCGTTCTATCCAGGCAGCCGTAGAAGAGGCTGAACGTGTGGCAGGGATTGAAGTCAAAGAAATCTATGCGGGCATTGCTGGAGATCACATCCGAAGTATCAATGGGCGTGGTGTGGTAGCGGTGGCGGGACAAGACAATGAAATCTGTCAGGCAGATATTCGCCGCGTTATCGATGCAGCCAAGGCTGTGGCGCTTCCCATTGACCGAGAGATTCTGCATATTTTACCCCAGGAGTTCGTTGTGGATGACCAGCACGGTATCAAAGACCCCATTGGTATGTCAGGGGTACGTTTGGAGACGGAAGTACATATTGTTACCGGTGCTATCACTTCAGCCCAAAATATCTACCGCAGCATAAGTCGGGCAGGGATGCAGGCCTTGGATTTGGTTTTAGAACCTCTGGCATCCAGTTATGCTGTGTTAGGAGATGATGAAAAGGAGTTAGGCGTCATAGTCATGGATTTGGGTGGTGGCACCACGGACATCGCTATGTTTTTCGAAGACTGCATACGGCACACCGCAGTAGTTGGGTTGGGTGGTAAAAACGTTACCAATGACTTGGCTCTCGGATTGCGGACACCAATTGACCAAGCAGAATTGATTAAAATTCAACACGGCTATGCCATTCACACAGAAGGAGATCGAGAAGAAACCATTGAAGTGCCCGGCGTAGGCGGCCGTGCCCCCAGACGAATCTCAAAGGCGCTCTTGGTAGATATCATCCAACCTCGTATGGAAGAAATCTTGAGTTTAGCTTATAGAGAAATCAAGAAATCAAATTACGTACACCTTATGACCGCAGGCTTGGTTTTGACCGGTGGTGGCTCCTTACTCAAAGGCACGGTCGAATTAGCGGAAGAAATTTTTGATATGCCGGTAAAATTGGGCGTGCCATTCGGATTTAACGGCTTAACGGATTTAGCCCAAAGTCCAATACATGCTACCGGGGTAGGTTTGGTGCTTTATGCACTCAAACACAGATACGAAGTAGAAGACTTGATTGGCAATAACGAACATGGTCTATTCAACTGGGTAATTGGACGGATGCGACGCTGGTTTGGAGGGGCTTCTAGATATAATTCGATTCACTGATTCAACCAAGGATTGCGGATTGCAGATTTCGGATTGCCGATCTTAATAATTAGTGTTTGAACGAAAACTTGACCATTAACGTCATTCCGGCAATCTTTAAGCCGGAATCTCATCATTTCAGACAGAAGATTCCCGCTTAAAACATGCGGGAATGACGAGAAAAGGCTGTTTTCGTTCAAACACTAATTAAAAAGTGACTAAACTGCAAATAAGTACCATGAATAAAGGAGAGTATCATGAATTTAAGATTTGAATTTGACGAAAGTAACACCCCAACGGCCAACATGAAAGTGGTCGGTGTAGGAGGCGCTGGAGGCAATGCTATTAACCGAATGATTGAAGCCAAGCTAAACGGCGTAGAGTTCATATCTGTCAACACAGATGTTCAGGCACTTGAAATGTGTAAGGCTACCTGTCGAATTCAAATTGGACGCTCGCTGACAAAAGGCTTGGGCGCGGGCGCCAATCCAGAGATTGGCAGAAAAGCTATCGAAGAGGACAGAGAATCGGTCTTTGATGCTTTACAGGATTCCGATATGATTTTTGTAACCGCCGGTATGGGTGGAGGCACAGGCACGGGTGCGGCGCCTATTGTCTCAGAAATAGCTAAGGACCTGGGTGCACTTACCGTTGGCATTATTACCAAACCCTTTTTGTTTGAAGGACCCAAGCGCATGCGGCGGGCTGAGGAAGGCATTTTCGAGCTCAAAGACCGAGTTGACACCCTTATTGTAATTCCTAATCAAAGACTACTTTCTGTAGTATCCAAGGACACGCCGTTGAATTCAGCATTTAAGATTGCCGATGAGGTTCTTCTACAAGCAACCAAAGGGATTTCAGACCTAATTGCCATTCCCGGCTTAATTAATTTAGACTTTGCCGACGTACGCACAGTAATGTCTGAAATGGGTGACGCACTCATGGGGTCCGGGGTAGCGTCCGGCGAAAATCGCGCTATCGAGGCAGCACAACTTGCCATTGCCAGTCCCCTGCTTGAAGATGTTTCTATTGAAGGTGCGTTAGGAGTTCTGGTTAACGTCACCGGTGGAGAAAGCATGAGCCTCCACGAGGTCAACGATGCAACGTCTGTCATCTTTGAAGCAGCCGGTTCTGAGGCTAATATCATATTCGGTGCTGTAGTTGACAAACGCATGGAAGAAGAAATGCGAGTTACGGTTATTGCTACTGGCTTCAAACGCAACGGCAGATTAAGTTCCCTAACAGGAGGACGGCGAAGATATTTGGAATGCCCAGAAAACCACTTTGTTGATTATGAGAAACCAACCTATCAACGCATGAATGAGAATCCAAAAGCTACTGAAGAAAGTGAGGAGCGCAATAAAGAAGAATTGGAGAAAGAGAAAGAAGAAGACTATGATATTCCAACGTATCTGAGACGGCTGGTGCATTAAATGGCCTTGACCACGCGCCCACTTTTAATACATTTGGTGCAAACTAACATTTTTTTAACTTGGCCGTTAACCTTAGCGCGGATTCTCTTTAAGTTAGGCAGCCACCGCCGTTTGGTCAAATTATGGGCATGGCTCACATGATGCCCAACCATGGGACCTTTACCACAAATTTCACATCTTTTTGCCATTTAGTGCTCCTGGCTCCATTCTGATTCTAAATTGTGAATTACTTTATCGAAGGTCAATAATACAAAATATTTCTTAAAAATGCAAGAAATTGTTTAAAAAACTTGACAACGAGGATTTTATTTAGTACATTAGTTTCATAATTTCGCAATTATATAAATACTATACCTATTAACTAAATATGGACAAGAGAATCTACGAGCTCCATGCGGATGTCTGCAAGACTTTGTCGAATGCCAAACGCCTTGAGATATTGAATGCTTTACGCGAAAATGAGATGACCGTCACCGAGTTGACCGAACGCGTGGGCGCACTTAAGGCCAATATCTCACAACATTTGGCCGTGATGCGTCAAAACGGCATATTGG
>JBHIAW010000076.1:0-13530 GCA_046758765.1 bacterium | reverse complement strand
ATAGAAACAAATGTCTAAATATAGACTTAATGTCTAATATTAGAAACCTCAAAATGTGTATTATTAGACATTTTTTTATGCATTAGATTGTTTCTAATATTAGACATTCATGCAACCACCATCCTATCGGTGAATCCCAATTGCTTAACTTCTCCGTACGGCAGTTCCCACAGCTTTTTCTCTTTGTTCCATCTGCCGCCAGCACCCTTGACCACTTTTCTTAGATAAATTTCATTATATTTAATACGTACATACACGATCTTATTATTTGGTATTCTTCGGGAATCTGCCTCCCAGGGGCCTTCTTCTACGATCAATTCAACTGTTTTAATTTTTCTCTTTCGTTCTGAATCATAGCGATAACGGACACATATTAAGTTTTCTCCATACTTTTCTACCCATTTCTTTGTGCCGGGTTGGCCTGGTATTAATTTTCTTCTCGTTTTCATCGCTAATTCTTATTATTTCCAATACCTTACCAAAACTCCCTTTGTATCAGTGCTTTAACAAGAGACTTTTTTTAGTTTGTTAAATGGTTAGAAATTAGTCAAGTAAAAATACCATATAGCAGGCCATAGTCTAAGTACAAATACTGCATATCGCAGCCTAAATCAATAGACCGCGTCCCAGATGAATTGGTCTATATTTTTATGAAAATACAACAATTATTCTTACCTGTCAACAAAAAAGAGTTGAATGCCAAAGACCCTATTTAATAGCCTGACAGGTTTTCAAGAAACAGCAGCCGAATAGCTATTCTCTTTTACAACTCTTCGGCTGTTAAAGTTAAATAGGCTTCAGCCCCGAAGGTTTTCGGCGAAATGGCAACAAAATCACATAATCCATTCAAAATTATATTATCGAATCTGACCAAAGAACCGCATAATTTCCCGAATCAACTCGTCCGGGTCGGTAGAATGGGGGCTGTTGACGGGATCGATGATATCCATTTGTATGGCGGCATTAATAAAGTCGGCGATGGAAAAGTAACTCAGAGCTAAAGTGATTCTTATGTCCAAGGCGTTGATGGAAGGGTCATGGGAAAAAACAAATTCCGGTTCAGTCTCAAGCGTAATATTTGCTTCATTAATCGATTCGATAAATTGATTCAAAGCATGATAAACCAGAGAGGCGCCGGCGTGAACTTCGATGAGATTGGAGTCTAGGGCGATTGCTGTTTCAAATTTCTCAATCGCCGTTGAAAATTCTCCGAGTTGGGCATAGGACCAACCTGCGCCATTGAAGGCATCGACAAAATTAGAATCCGATATCACAGCCGAGTCGAATTTAGTAACGGCCAAAGCAAAATCGCCACTTTCAAATGCCTGCCATCCTTCTTCTGTCAATTCTTCAGCACTTCGTAACACAGGTGAAGTCGCTTGGGAGCCGCAATGAATCGTGGCTACGAAGAGAATTGATGCGATTAATAGGTCTAATAATGAGAACTCTATTTTTAATTTCTTCAGCATAAGCTCTTTTTTATGAATTTAGTCAATGAGCACTACACAATGCTTCGTTCCGCTCCGCTCCACTCAGAATGCCACATCCCTTTTTTGTGTCATTCCGTAGAAATCTTTTTACGTTATAAGCGAAGAATCTATTTCACCAGAACAAGCTTTTTCGTCTCAATAAAATCCCCGGACTTAATTTGATAGAGATATACACCACTGGCGACCGGAACTTTCCGATCATCCGTACCATCCCATTCCACGGCATGAACCCCTGCTTCTAAAGTCTCGTCTACAAGAGTGGCTATGATTTGTCCTTTAAGGTTAATAATTCGTAGGATAGTATGATTACTTTGAGGCAAGCCAAATTTTATGGTGGTGTTAGGATTGAAAGGATTGGGGTAATTTTGTTGTAAATAAAAATCATTAGGGATCTGACCTTCACTTGCCAATCCGCCAAACTCCTTGATAACCAAACTATAAGAGCCCGTTCGATTTACTAATACAGAAATAGACTTATCCTGTCGATACAATTCTCCTCCTAACACGACCCAATGATCATCCTCTAAGTAGGCCACGGCAAGATCATTCTCTGACAGCATGGCCAAATCATTTTCTTCATATCTAAGAGTCAACTCTACATTTTGCTCAAAAGCAATCCCACTTGGTCCCACAGAATAGCCAAGTCCGGTGGGTGTACAGTCTTTATCATAAGAAGCAACGTTATGAGTGCTCAATTGAAAATTGTCGTCTAATGTCAAGGTGGTAAAATAGGTAGATTTAGAAATAGCCTCCTGGGGAAGCAGTAGTTGGAAATTCCCATCGGTACTTGAAATGGTGCCACCGCGCTTGAAATCAATTGAATCAACATTCAAATGCAGTGTGTCTGTACCAGCGACCGTGCCAAATTTGTGGCGGGCCGATACAACTAACTCGGCTGTACCACTGGCAAATAATCTGAATTCATCGTCGATAAAAACTTTGTCTGAGTCGTCCGCAGCGTGAAAATTCAGAATATGAGTAGAGTCTCCCAGAGTAAAATACCCGTCAACGCTCACGGGATCTAAGGCGTTCTCGCTAATTGTGAAAAAATCTACAACTTCACTAAACACTGGATTTTGTAGAATACCCGCTGTTAGTTTTGGAACCGTAGGATCAGCCGGTACGGAGATAATAGCTCTAATAAAAAAATTGAAACCATTCACAAAATGGGACCAGCGATTACGTTCCCTTACAAAAACCGAAGAGCGATCGGTTGAAATTCTTGCTGTGTCTAATATGGCAAATACCGTATCTCCAAAATCAAAGTTGACAAACTCCCAAGCGATATGAAAATCTTCTCCTTTGTTGACTGAGATGTTCTTAGAACTAAAGTCCACTCCGTTCCACGTGATAAAACCAGGCGTTCCGGTTACCTCTTCCGCATCCACGGAATCAATCTTAACCTGCGGTACTCTTAGGCTGTCACCGCTATCCGTATACACAAAGACGCGCACCGTACCACCGGTTCCAAGACGCTGCCATACAGCGATTTCAGCTCCGATCAGTTTCCCATCTAATGGTGGGGTAAAGCGTACCGCATAGGAATCCCAATGCTCTGAATTAAAAATCCGGGAGGGCAAACCCAAATGGGCAATGATTGTCCGGCTTTCCTGGTCATGATGCTGCAGGGTGTCGCTAAATGCCGCTGGGCCACCCGACCCTTCTGCTTCGAATTCATAATCAGCAAAATCATTTAGATTGAGCTCCTCCAAATAATATGGTACTAAAACAAGCTTGTCAAAATCTACTCCAAAATCAACAAACGGAAGTATGCCGTCTCCACTGCTGTTTAGCGGAAAGTCTAATATCTCTGGAGAGGCATTTCTCTTGAGTTTTATCACTTTAGCCTTAAATTTAGGTTCATTCTCTGGACCATCAACGCTGAGGACCAGATTTTCTCCACCTGAAAATAAATAGTAATCGGCTGCATAGGTATTTACACGCTCTGCTCGTAGACTCACGGGGAGAAATCCGAAAATTTGTGTTGGCCTAAGGGCTGGTAGCTTGAGTGAGGGATAGGCTAACAAATCATTCCCGCCCGCGGTATGGTCCAAAATATTCGCTAAAATCCAGTTACTAAATATTTCTTGAGTTGTGACTCCTGGAAATCGTAAATTAATCACAGTTTGTAGAGCTAATATCCCATTGGCGGGATTGGCAACAATCTCTCGAGCTAATAAGTTGCCTCCGTAGTGGTCTGTTAAATATAACATCCAGAGAAACGCTCTCGAATAATCCCTCGGACGATTATCCCAACTCATCAACGTGAAATCCGTGTCATTCAAAAATTTGGAGGGATCATTTGGCAAGCCGAGCCCATTTACAAATATGGCATATTCCGAAAGTCCCTCATTTATCCAGGTCTCTTCATTGCGGTCGTGATTCCAGTGAATTAAATGTTGGAATTCATGGGCGATAGTGCCGGCTGCATCGTTAACACCAAATCTATTAAGCCGAGAAATATCTTGATAAAGCATTTCTCTTTCATTACTGTCCGAAAATTCGCTTTTTGGCAATTGATTAGCGGTCCAAAAATAGCCCGCGATATCTCCAACAACATCAGCGGACTCATCAATAGTGAGCAATAGGATGGTGATCAAAGTGTCGCCGTCGATGCCAGGCTTAGGCTCAGAGCCAAATACTTCAGTATTCGTAGGATAAATTTGACTATCAAACAAGAAGAGCAATTCATCCAAATCTTCTTCCTCGAAGCTTTCTGTGGTATCGACATAAATATATACATGTGTGCCTTTTCTTTCAGCACGGGCCACCACCTTTTTGACTTCTTGGCTGCCCTCAGCAAAATCAATGGCACTGAATGTTCGAATGTCACCTACTTCATCTTGCGGAGCTGTAATATCGATAGGCTTGTAAAACTTTCTCGGGTCCTCCCTGGTGGCGGTTATATCGGGAGACAAGCTCACACCACATAGTCTGGGTTGATCTTTGCTGGCAATAGCATCTATCCTTTTCTCATCAATCTTTTTGTGATATTTCGAGACATTTGGAATGCCCACATCCTCGGAAATAGCCGAAACAGCAGCAACCGTAGTCACAAAATTGACGAACAGGAGAGCGGTCCAATTAAAGATCGAACCTATAAATGTTTTACTAAAAATAGTTAACCTCCCTCACCGTGAATTACGTCGTACCGCACTACTTCAATGGAATCTCGCGTCCCTTTCCTGTTGATATTCTCATGGAGATAACCCCACACTTCCACTTTACGATTTTGAAGATTACTTAACTCCCACTGTTTTTGCCCAATAATAAGATAAACTATGCCAGTTTCACTTTCCAAAGCTAAATGTGGCAATGAATCAGCTTTTGAAACATAAACAACACCACGAATTGTTTCAGGATTATGGAAATTTCTATGCTCTAATTCTGAAACCTCATCTATTTTTGAACTGGTTGATTGAGGGGCCTTCTTCTCATACGAATTTTGTTGAGCTTGGTCTTTTTCTTTAGAGCAGCCAATGATAGTCAGTATTGAATAAAACAGCAGAATTAACCGGGAAATCATCAGATATTGATAAAACATTACAATTCATCCCCTCCTTTACAGAGTCTCATAATTAAGGGCAATGTTTACTACCTTTTTAGCTAAGATTTCAACTGAATCAAAAATCGGAACATTTACTGACAAATTCGAACGAATAAGGCTGAGTTCTGTACATCCTAAGACTATGGCCTGTATTTCCCTTTCCATCAATGCCCCAGCCAATTCTTGAATAAATCCATACTCTTTCGATTTGCCTTTTATACGATGAATCGCACTACCCAAATCATTTAACGTCCAATCCTCTGGCGTAATTACGTCAATACCGTGCTGCTGAAACGCCTTTTGATAAAGTCGAGACTTGATGGTGCCAGGCGTAGCAAGTAATCCAACCCGTTTCAGATTAGAATCTTCGGCCAAAACCGATCTGACAACTTCATCAATAAGATTAACCAGAGGAACAGCCGCATGCTTCTGCAACTCTTGATAGTAATAATGGACTGTGTTGCATGGAATGCAAATAAAATCTGAACCAGCTTGTTCCAGAATAGAAATACCTTGCAATAAAGCAGGTACAGGATTTTCCCCTTGCTTTAAGATGGCTTCTGTACGGTCCGGTATCTTAGGATTGTTGTAGATAATTATCGGAATATGATCTTGATCAAGTTGACCTGGGGTTAATTCAATGATTCTTTGAAAAAAATAGGCGGTGGATTCAGGTCCCATCCCTCCTAAGACGCCAATGGTTTTCACTTTTTTATTTAACTCAGGCATTTTAATCTAAATCTGAGTTCGTATTTTCACTATTGTAGGATTCTTCCTCGGCTTCTTCAATTATCTGATCAAAGTCATCACCTAAATCTTCTCCCAATTCCTTGCCCATTTTCTTCATGAATTTTGCCATGCTCTTGGGGTCATTTTCATCTAAGCCACTCCATTTGCTTGGGTCGGCTAGACTTTCCAATCGGCTTTCTTCTGACCGCACGGTGGCAAATCGAGACATCACTCTTTCTAAATTAGAACTACCGCATTTTCGACATTTCTGTTCAGAAGGCTGATCAATTTTCATTATTAAGAAACTTGACCTTCTTCCGCAATCCTTGCAGAGATACTCATAGATGGGCATATTGTCCTCCTTACTTTATTCGATGATCATTAATGTTGTGTCCTTTTCAACCGATTGTTTTTCTTTATTAAGAATCCTTTTGACGATGCCGTCTGTGTTGGCTCGAATTTCGTTCTCCATTTTCATCGCTTCAATAATGATCAACCCATCCCCTCTTTTTATTTCTTGACCTTCTTTTACTTCAATTTTCACAATTAGGCCGGGCATAGGTGCTTTGATTTCTACCTGGCCTTTTGGCTTTTCGTCAGTCTTAATTAGGCTTCGCAGCAATCGGGTTCTTTCATCTTCTAATTCGACAAAATACTTTTGCCCATTCAAACTAACTTCATAGCCAGTAGATTTTGGTTCTATGAATAATTGATAGGAGTGATTATCTACAATTAATGAAAATACATTACCCTGTCCAATGCGCTTAAGATCGGCTTTGGTTTTCTTACCGTCGAGTAAAATGGATAGATTCTCAGCAGAACGATTCAGCTCGAGTTCATATTCTTTGTTGGATGTTTTCGCAAATAGTTTCATCGAATTTCAATGCATTCGAATCTTTGCTTTGTTGTCATTTTGGTTCAAACCAGCAGGCATTTCAAAATGGTGGCTATCTTCAGTGGGTTCAGTTTCTTTCGGTACGTTTTTGCTAGTTATTACTTACTGCCTTGTGCGAAGCGACGCCAGCATCACTTCTTGGTGGATTTTCTACGCTCCGAAAGCTTTCGGGCCCGCAGCGGCAGAGTTATTTTTTCTTCTTTCCAAAAATTGACTTCTTGGATTTTTTGGATTCCTGATTCTGTTCTGCCCGATATGATGTCCGGTCTTTTTTAGGCTTAACAAACTTTTTCTGGCGATTGTTTATTGCACGCATATTAAATGTCGTAATATTTTTGTAAAAATTTCTTGGTGATATCCGGTAATTCCAAGTTTCTTAATTCATTCTTAGAGAACCATTGCACCTCCAATACATCAGAAGCAGGTGTTAATTCCCCACTTTCATAAATAGCTTCAAAATCAATCAAAACATAATGAAATCTAATCTTGTTATTCTCATCTTTTTCAATAAAATCTACGACATCAATTACCTTAGTAGGCTCTATTTCTATACCACACTCTTCTCGTATTTCCCGTCTCAAAGCTTGGCGAACTTCTTCTCCTATCTCTACAAGGCCGCCTGGCAGAGTCCAATAATTAGCTTTCGGATCATATCGTCTTTTGACCAACAAGATTCTATCGTTCTTTGTTATTACAGCACCAACCCCTACAAGAGGTCGGCTCGGATATTTTCTTTTACCCAACTTTCTTGCTATGCACAGAAATTAATTCCAATCCTCCTCATTCCAATCCTCGTCATCCCAATCTTCGTCTTCTTGATAATAATCTTCTTCATCTTCCAATTCTTCATCATCCCACTCATACTCGTCTTCCCACTCTTCCTCATCGTCCCAATCTTCATCAACATCGTCATAGTCATCATCGAAATCAGCATCGTCATTGTTTTGTAATTGTATCATATTAATGAACGTCTTATTTACCACCTCACTATTCATTTACTCCTCCACGTTACAAGAATACATAAGGTTTCAAAGGTAAATGACTTACCAGCTTCGATTATGTAAAGGAACTAAGGATTTGACATCAAGCGGCAAAGGCTGTTCGTCTAACCCCATCCATTGCCAACAGTTCATCTCTCAATTGATAGACCATTGCCATCGCCTCTTGAGCTTGCTGCTGAAGTTTTTCACGATTTTTCAAATTGACTTCTATTTTTTCTAATTGAATAGGTTTGCCTACTTTGGCCCTAACCTTAACGAATCTTGGGAATTTAGTCCCTGGCGGCAGGGCTTCGCGAGTACCAGTAATCGCAATAGGAACGACAGGGCAATTAACTAATTGGGCCAAACGAATAAAACCCGTACGTGCCCGCGGTGGATTATCTGGATCATATTTTCTTGTTCCTTCCGGCGCCATAAAAAGAACATACCCTTTTTTTAGCAACCCCAATGCATAATCGAATGCTTCTCGGTCACCCGTACCTCGCACAACTGGGAACATGTGAAGCGTTCTCAACCACCAACCCAATATAGGTACACTAAACAAGGAATGCTTAACCATTGCGGAGGCTTTGTGACGGACCACCAACGCCATAGCTAGGAAATCTAAAATACTATTGTGGTTAATGACGCCTATAAATGGTCCTTTCACAGGGAGATTGTCTCGATCATAGCATACACCTCGGAAAAACACTTTCATTATAAACTTGAAAAGATAATATGTAATCCAATAAACCATAATTCCCTCTCGCAATGCCACAAAAGTAATGCATTATTTTTAGAAAATCAAGTCTTTTTTGTAAAACACAAGGAACCTTGAACTTGGAATTGACCGGTTGATATCTGAATGTTTTTGTAAAACTTAGTGGTACAACTTTTCAGAATAAATCAATTCTTCGACTGCAGGAGGAACTAAATATTTGATGGAATGTCCCTTTTCAACGAAATTTCGGATAGTGGTTGAGGAGATATCTATAATCGGTGCATCTTTCAAATATATGACCCTCTTTCTGTGTTCCTCAAGGGCATTCTCGAAACTAATGTCGATCCTTGGAAATATGACGATGTTGCACAGGTCGAGAATCCTATCAGGATTCTTCCAGTTTGGCAGGTCCACCAAATTATCTGAACCCATGATCCAAAAGAGATTTTCTCTGGGTAAATCGAGTTCCTTTTTAAGCAACTCAATGGTGTCAACGCTGTAGCAAGTCTCCTTTTTGGTTATTTCGATTTTTGAACATTCAAATGCTTGATTATCACCAATGGCAAGGTTCACCATCTTCAATCGAAGCAGGGGCTTTGAAAACACCTGTTTATGAGGAGGATATGCAGAGGGAATGAAAATGACTTTATTTAGGTGTAATACCTCTTTTATGTATTGCGCGATTACCAAGTGCGCACAGTGAATAGGATCAAAGGTCCCACCATACAAACCTATTTTCAAGTTCTTCTCAGTTATGTTTAGTCTGACTACTCAAAGCGGCTTCACCGTCCGCTTCACGTACATTTAAGATGTTAGACTGAATTTCTTTTAAGCGACTTAAGGCCTTCGATTTGTATTTACTTTTCGGGTATTTTTCAAGTAATTCTCTAAAAACGTCATGAGCCTCATTTTTGCGATCTAATTTATACAAACACTCTCCTTTCCAATATAATGCGAGATGAGCAAATTTGGTGTCATAGTATTTTTCCAACACGGTGTCAAAATATACCAAAGCCGCATAGTAATCATGTAATTTGCGATAAAGTTCACCAGCCTTATATTCTTTCTCGGCTAATTTGCTTCTACATATCTTTAAGCTTCTTTCAGCTTCGGGCACCAAATCACTATTGGGGAAATCTTCCAAAAATCTTTGGAAATGCTCCACCGCCTGTAAAGTATATTTTTGATCCAAGGAAGGTTTTGGGGAAAGCTTAAAATCACAAAGTGCAATCTTAAATTGGGCGTCATCCACCCATTGACTCTTAGGGTATAGGCGCGTCAACCGACTATATTCATCTGCGGCAATTATATACTCTTTTAAGTTAAAATGGCTTTCCGCCAAATAATATTGGGCTTCATCAACAAAATGAATCCCAGGGTTGTTGAGCGTCAAAATCTTGAATTGAGTTTTAGCATCAAAAAAGTCTCGATTGCTAAACATCAATTTAGCTAGCTCAAATCGTTCAATTGCTGTTAAATTAGGTTTAATATTATATGAATTGCAGCCTGTCAAAGTAATTAAAGAAATAGTTATTAAGCTAATCGTAAGTTTATTTTTCATTCAAAATCCTTGCTAAATCTTTACTAAATTATCGACTTCGTAGACTAAAAAATAAGAAAATAATAATTCCGGTAACTCCAGTAATTAGGACAGGTTCAAAGATTTTACTTTTCCCAGAGCGTATTTCAAATGTTCCTTGGGTAAACGACACATTCTCATTCTCAAGGGAGGTTATTGATTTAGCCTCAACCCAGTCAAAACGGATACCCTCTACATCCTCACTCCATAATATCTCTGCGGTCGGGTGATTGATGATTCGCAATGACAAGGCAACTTTACCCTTTCTCTTTGCCAAGTCCGTTCCGAAGAGTCCTCCACCTTTTCGTTCTACATATTCAATGCCCAAGTTTAGTACTTTATATTCAATAACTGCAGCGGTACGTCGGTCTTGTTCTTTCGCAATCGTACCCTTGTTATCTTGATATAAATAAATCTTAGAAATGTTATTTCTTTTTAAACCCTCAACTATTCGGTTATCTATAAACCAATCTACCTCTGCATTCGGCTGTAAGCTTTTAATTAGAATAGACTTTGATGAATCTTTGATTATTCTTTTGGAAACATCCTCTAAAAGACTGTCGGTCAATTCAGTAAGAAATTGTAAATTAGTCAGTTCTTGAGCCTTAGCATCGGCAGCAAGTCCAAAACATATCAAAACAACATAAAAATTAATACGTAATCGATTAGTTGACCTTTTCATTCTAACTTTAATTGCCTATCAAAGTTCCCAGAATCCCAGTCGTTTTACCCATGCCCACAAAAATTGAATTGTGACTATTCAGGCTGTCATTCTGCAAGAATCTTTTTTGAATCAACATCCGCATGGACCTTGTTTGCTTAGTGCTAAAATTTACAGAGATTCCTACGGAATGACAGGGCAGCCTGAATAGTCACATTGAATTCCTTAAATTCTAATATTAAATGAAAGGAAATGCCAGCGAGTATTAACCGGCGAACTTTCATAAACAAATGAATAGTTAATATAGAAATTTCTGTGATTAAATTTGTTTTCATCACTGAAAAATCTGTTACCATCCAATATACCCATTCCCCAACTGATGACATGCTCACCTGTTTTCTTTTTATAATAACCAGCCCGGATAGCTAATTGTGATAATAGAACTTGCTCCATTCCAAAATGGATTTCCCGTATTACTTCTTGTTGTTCTTCTCCTAAATTACGAACATCAATTGAAAAGAGGGTTCCCGAAAATAATTGGTAAGAAACACCGATATTAACAGATTCGTCAACTATTCTTTCTATTGGGAGTCTGTACTGATTTAACGAGTCTGGTAGATTAACAAATGAGACACCAATGTTCAATCCACGTTCTGGCTTTAATAAGATACCATAACTTATGCCCAATTCACTATGTCGTTCGAATGGATTATTTGTTGTGCTACCATATAACAAATTAGCCGCTCCACCTAACGAAATTTTGTTTCCAAGTTTGAGCCGTCCAACAATCGAATGAAAATGATTTTGTCGGAACCCAGAAACTCCAAAGACTTTCTCATCTAACAAAGCAGCCGGCAAATTTAGACCTTCCTCACCCAGCAAAACACAGACCTCTAATGAATGAATAGATATTGAAATGGACTTTAATAACAAGCTTAAAGATAATAGCAAATTATCAATTGTGGTTCCACTGCCATCATAAAGGTTCTTATTCTCCAAAGCGCCTACAACAGGGCCAATTGGATTGAAGAAAAAAGTAACCCGACGTGATTTTTCATCTTGATACAGCTCAAAGGCCGCGGGATTAAAATTTATAGCTGCCAAATCGTCTTCTATCGAAGTAAATGCGCCCCCCATGGCCAACGGACGCGTTCTAACATTACTTAAGGTGAAAAACCGATCATTTTGGCCCAGAATTTCCACAGGCAGAATTAAGACTACAATCAAAATTCTATACCACATTATGTTTTCTTCTCATAAAAAAAGCGACAAAGACAAACAATACGCCTAAACAGGAAACAATCTTAGTAAAGATGTTGCCGTGTTTTGTAAAAAAAGTAGTTTCAGTGCGTAAAGGAATGTTTGAAACTACGTACCCTTCCTCAAAAATATTTAACGCCGAATGAGTCCTGCCGAAGGGATCAATAAACATTGACACACCGGTATTTGCACACCGGGCAATACTAATTCGATTTTCAATAGCCCGAAATATCGCCATTTGAGCATGCTGAAACATACCGGAATTGAGCCACCACGGAAACCAATCTCTGCCAAACCAAGCATCGTTCGTAATAACAACTAAGAACTTAGCTCCTTTTTTGATAAATCTTTGAACCAGATCCGGAAATATGGACTCATAACAGATAACAGTTGCAAAAGGGATGGTGGTAAACCCGCTTAAATTTTTGTTCTTTTCATCAGTGCCAAGATTCCCTTTCTCATTGTTTTTGGGCTGTTCAACTGGCATTTCAAATACTACTACTTCTTCACCAGGGGAAAAGTTGCCCTCACCCATCTCCAAACTCTGAATAAAATCTTTCAATATGGGAATGCGATCTTCATAAGGTACCCGCTCCGCTACCGGCACTAATTGCATCTTTGAGTATACTGGGAGATCGTCATGGCTGTTAGGCGTAATCAAAACCGCGGAATTGTAAGTTCTTATTTCTTTATTCTGAAGGTTAAATGCATATTCGGGAGTTCCCGTAAGCAAAGGAATATTTAAGTCATTGATCAATCCTTTGACCTGATGTAAATGTTCATGGTCATGCAACAAAAATGAAGGTGTGGCCGTTTCGGGCCAGACTATTAAATCAGGATCAATTGTTGCACATTCTCGGCTGAGTCTTTCATAGGTGTCATAGCTTAAGTTTACATTACCTTTATCCCATTTTATATACGGATCAATATTTCCTTGCACTAACGCAACTTCAATGGCTTCCTGAAAATCATTTTCGTCAGGCATAGTCTGTTTACCATACATCCAAGGCAGAATAAAAAGCAAAATCGTAGCTGTCAGTAATATGGCCACCTTTTTTCTGTTTTCAATATTTTTTAGCATCAAATAAACCAAAACATTTATCAGCACCAGCCAAAAGCTTATGCCAAAAACAGTGGTGTAAGAGGCATACTGAATGAGTAACAAATAGTGAGTTTGGGTGTATCCTAAACTTATCCAAGGGAAACCGAGCTCACCCAAGGATTTTACATACTCTATACCTGTCCAAACAAAGGGGATGGCAAAAACGAATTTCTCCCCTAATCTTTTTCGCAGCAAAGTATGAATCATAGCATAAAGGGAATAATAAAGGGGATGGATGAGTATGGTAGCAAGTGATCCGGGGATAGTCACAAAAGTAATCCAGTAGATAGTACCAATGCTTATGAACAATCCGGTAACATATCCCCAGCGAAAAGATTCTTTTAAACTTTTGTTTTCTAATAGATAAAAAAAAGGGACTAAAGCCCAATAAGCCAAAAATCCAAATTTAAAGGGTGGAAAGGCAAAGCTAAAAAGAAAACAGGTTACCAGTGATAATAATAAATCTATTCTCATTATATTCTTACTTCTCGACCAGTTTTGGCTGATTCATACACAGCATCCATAGTGACCATCAATATCCTATCATAATTTGGCGTCCGACATTT
>JBHIAW010000075.1:0-13623 GCA_046758765.1 bacterium | reverse complement strand
GAAATACGAAATCCTAAACAATATCGAAATTCTAAATCCAAATACCAAAACCAATTTTATTTATCTCCTCTTCAAGATGGAATTGGCAAAAATATACATGCCGTCTCAAGGGAAAGTGTTTATGAGCTTGGAATTTAGGTCATTTGAATTTGTTTCGAGTTTCGAAATTCGTAATTCGGATTTTAGCCAACTATTCTCTAATTACTCTAATTATTTAGAAATTGAATTTCAAAACCTGCATTTGCGGCTCCGCCGCGCTACGTCCTATACCTATTATTGCTGTGGTGGCGGTGGTGGCTCCGGTAACTCACCCAAATCAGCACCGGAGCTTTCTGCTTCTTCCGTAGATTTACGGCTGTCCTGCCCGGGCGCAAAGTTCGAGCCTACATTATTTCCCAGATTTTCCAAGCGCGCGTTCACCAAATCTTCTGAACTACCCGTAGGCGGTGCTTCTTTCCCTTCTATTTTTGCTATTTGCTCAAGAACTTCGTCACTACTGCCGCCTGCCTGGCTAGAACTTTCCGCTGCTTCTGCTTTTATTTGAGCTGGTTTGAAATTCGGGTCGAGTTTAAGAGCCTGCTGGTAAAACTTTACTGCTGCCTCAAATTGCCCTGCATCTTCTTTTTCCAGGCCATTGCAATATGCCAGAAAGGCCTGCATATTTTGAGTTGGAATGCGCTGTATCCTCTCACGTTCTTGCGGGGTCAATTCAATGCCAATCTTTTCTATGACATCAAAGACTAACTCTTTCTCCATCTTAAACAGGTTTTCTAAGGCGTCAATTTGGCTCACCGCATCTGGAAAATTGCGATTTATGATATCCCAGGACAGGACGTCTACCTGTAGTTGACTTTTTTTCAACACATTAAATGACCCGGCGATGATTCTGCCGGCACCCAGGAGTTTGCCAACTCGGGGAGCGCTTTGTTTATCGACTATTTCTGTTTGGGCCAACTCTAATTCCTGCAAAAGCGTTTGTAATCGAATGCGTTCCAGTAAATTTAGCTCCCGTACCTGGCCCAAATCAATTATGATCATTTCGCTGAGTCCTCTTCCTAACACGGCAAACTTCTTTGCTTTGCCTTGATAGGTCAATGGAAAAACTGCTATGGTTTTGGGAGCCATTCTGTCTTCGCTCAACTGCTGCTCTTGCTGTAACAGGGTACGAATTTCCTGCCGTATGAAGTCGCGGCTTAATCTACGGTAGCGCCCTTCCATCAATCTTCGATAGGGGGATAATCGTGAAACCTCAATGTATCTTTCGTGAATCTTCAGGGCTTCCTGATTTTCGTTTCGGAATTCCAGCGTCATCCCCAGATAAAACATGGTCTTCGGGTCTTCTGGATTTTGTACATAGGCTTTTTGTAAATAATCTTTTGCTAACGGGTATTGTGCGGTTTCAAAGTAGATGACCCCCAGGTCTCGCAATGCTTCTGCATCTTCTGGATTGACTTTAAGTTTTGCTTCAAGCTTGTAAATTTCCCCTCGATATTCTGATATATCCTTATGATAACGCACCGGGGCACACGAAAGACAGAACAGAATCAGGAATATGGAACGACAGTCTACAATCTTAGATAGGATATTCATTAAAAGTCCCTCCTGGTTAATAAGATGGTTTCAAGTGTGAGTTTGTTGACTACAAAAACAGCAAAGGAAATATTTGCTTGAACGTATAGTTTCAAAAAGCAAGTAATTTCTAAATCATGCAATCTAAATTGAGCGATTTTTTTTCTAACGACCTAAGATTTAGTGCCTTATCAAAACCATGTGGGTGTGCACCAAAAACGTCAATGCTTTGTAAAACAACAAACGAGACGATTGTTTTACAAGAACTGCTCAAATTTAGTAGCTGCTGAGAAAAGCGCTGTGCCTGGGCTAATAGGCCTCATGGTAAGCGAAACCGAATTTCATGCCTATTCTTGAGCCAACATTAACTGGGGTTGGCTCTGTGTTTAACAGTCGCTCTTCAAATGCAGCCAACTTTTCCATGTCAGAGATAGATAATCTTTTTACAGAAACTTGTGCTAGTCTTTGTTTAGCCATTTCAAAATCGGGGTCAGATTCAATCGCTTTTTCATAGTGAGCTCGTGCCTCATCGATGTTATTTCTGTCTTCGAAATCCAAGCCTTTACTAAAGGCAATAAAAGCTAAACTATTTTTTGTTGGTAGAGGTCTTATCGCTTCTTGTTCAGCTTTGGTTAATTCTATCCCCATATCTTTTATCAGGTCAAAAACCAGAGTCTTCTCAAGATTTAGAATCTCTTTAATGGTGCCTGAGGCTTGGGCTCCATCTCCCAAGAGCTGCCCGGTTTCCGTGACGACTACACCGGCGTTTAACTGCAACCCAGTCTCATTTACACGTTCAATACCGCCAGAAATCAATTGACTGGCCCCTAACAATGTACCTATTTTCGGTGTTTCTAGCTGATCATAAAAGTCAGATGACGAGAGCTTTAATTCATCCAGCAAAACTTGCAGCTTCAGCCTTTCCACTAAACGTAGATTTCGAACCTTTTCTAAGTCATTGGTAATGATTTCAGCTATTCCTTTTATGAGAGGGTCCAGCTCATTCCATTGAGAAATGTTGCGAAAATATAGTACCGCCACCGTATTGGGCTGGATCGGTTGAAGCTGGCCCTGTTCAAAGTCAACTAAACTTTTTTTTACTTGCTGCTGTAATTCTTTTCGATACATATCTCGGATTCGAGCTTGAAGTTCCTTTCTTAATGGGTCTGAAATACTCAGCGTGGCATAATATCGATAAATTGCAGTTGATTTAGCGAACATCTGCTTTGCTTCAAAACACAAACCCAAATAGATAAGGGTACGTCCATCCTTTGGCTGGGATTTATAAGCCTTGGCCAATTTCTTAATGGCTTCATTAATTTGTTTGTTGTTGAAATAGGCCATCCCTAGCGCACGTTTTATTTTCCAATCTGCTGGATTGCGGCGTTCTGCTGCTTTTAGTTGATGAATGGCTAGCTCGTATTGACCGGCGTTCAAATATGATTCACCTTTCCGATAATACGAGTTGCCACAACCAAATGTATATAAAATGAATAGTAAAAAAATTGCAGTATGTGTTAATTTCATCTACTAACTCATTTATAATACCAAAGGTCGAATACTGGTCATCACCTCTTTTGCCTTGTGAAAATCGGGCGCCATGCCCAGAGCTCGTTCTAATTTTTGGAAGGCATCCTTGTACTTTTCTTGATTGAGCATTGACATCGCATCACCGTATAAGACCACAGCTTCAATGGGAATTTCACTTTTGCCTAATTCATCTAATTTTTTTCTTTCTACCTTCTTAATATCTACATCCAGATTTTTTGTGATTTTCAAAATCAACTTTTTTGCCAATTCAAATATCTTATCTGGTTTTCCTTCTACGGAGGCTGTTTTAAAGATTTCTCCTGTTTCGGTCTTGACTAATCGAACATCCATCCGAAATGTTTTGCCAAATCGAATGAAACTTCCAAAAACAAATGAATGCGCACCCAACAGTTTGCCAAGCTGAGGAGCATACTCTGGATCTACAATATTTTTGCCGCCCACTTTTTTTTCTGTTAATTCCAGCTCTTTGATTAAGAATTGAATGCGTTCTCGTTCAACCACCTGCAAATTGCTTAAGACGGCCAAATCGCTAATTAGAATTTTTGAAAGCGCACCTCCAAGATTTTCATATCTTTCAGCTTCATCGATTGAATAATTTTCAAAATCTATGATGGCAATCGTCTTAATTCCGGGTCCCTGTGGGGAAACTCTAAGGGATAACCCAGTCTTTTGCCGCATCTTATAGTAGTTAGCCATTAATCGTTGATGGGGCCACCACAGATCGCTGGGTTTGTAGTTTGGGTCTGCTTGCAGAATTTGAGCAAAAATTTCTTCCGCTTTTTTATCTTGGTTATTAGAAACATAGGCCACCGCTAAATATTCAGAAGCTTGACGATAGGTATCCTTTGGCAGAGTTTTTGTAATGATAAGTCGTTCCAAAAGCTCAATAGCTTTTTGAAAATGACCATCATTGAAATATCGTTTCGCTTCCTCAAGTTCTTTATTTATTTCAGTCTTCCTAACAGAATTGAAGGCTAGATTTGGGGCCATAATTTCATTGATTCCTGACTTAGAGAACACTAGCTCCCCTTGCAGGATTCTACAATAGCAACAAATTATGACTAGCCATGCAAGCATAATAAATCTTTGAAATCGTTTCATAGTACGCTCCCTTTCATTCAGCTTTAAAAAGATTTGCAAAGAAATGACAAGCTAATTACCGAACAAACGCTAACCTTCTTCAAGAAAGTCAGCGTTTCGTGGAAGGGCCATTTTTGACAAATTCGAATTTTAAAGTCGTTTCCTTACCTCCTTCAATTGTAATTTGCTGCTCACTGTTTTTGGCGGTATAACCAAACAACTTAGCACCAATTTTATATGTGCCACTTTTAAGAGAGATAATTTTCGGAGTTTGGCCGTAGGATTGACCTTCTACAAAAATATTGGCAATCGCGGTTCTCTGCGTATTGTTCTCTGAAATGACCGCTGTTACGTTTACATGCCCTAAAAGCTCTTGTTGTAAAACCACATGGATTCTATTGTCTTCACTGGGTTTAATGACTACTTCAGTGACTTTGTCCAAAAAACCTGCAAGGGACAATCGAACTTCATATTGTCCTGCTCTTAATTCGTTAAACGAATAAGGTGTTTTTTGCCCTGTGGACTTATCGTTAAGATACACTAAAGCCCCTTGCGGCTCTGAATCCACAAATAAGCTGCCCCGGGTTTTTTTCAGCATTTCTGATGGTTGTTTAATCTTTTGTGCCTCTCTGATAGGAACGAGTTGGGCCGCATGCGTTAATGTATCATTTTTGGCAATTGAAAAATTCTTCGACCAGCTCTCAAAGCCTTCAAGTGTTAAAACAACTTCATAGGTTCCTTTTTCTAAAGGTCCCAATCTTTGAGGAGTTCGTGCTCCAATTGGTTCACCATTGAGTGATATTAGGGCTCCCGCAGGATTAGACTGCAAGTTTATGTAACCTTGTTCTGATATTTGATTCTTCTGAATATTCCGCAAATAAGTGATGCCAAGAATACCCAAAATAAGAATCAGAGCTATTGTCAAAGTTATTCTTCGTGTTGATGTTTTGGAAAGTAGATTAATTCTTTTCTTATCTTCATGAGGTTCATAGCTTGGGACTGTTTCTCTTTTCTTGGTGACACCTTTTTCTGGGGTCGGTAAATCTCTTTGAGGCTCAGTTTTAGTTTGCTCTTGAGCATCAGACTTAAGGCTCGACTGACATTTTCTTAAGTCGTGCAACAGCTCCTGCACCGATGCCCATCTATTGGCGACTTGCTTTTCCAATGTTTTGTTTATGATTTGTTCCATCCCAGACGGGATGTCACTGTTATACTGAGACACACGAACAGGCTCTTCATGAAGGATTGCGTAGAGAATGGCCATCTCATAGTCCCCCTCGAAAGGTAATCGATTGGTCAAAAGCTCGTATAGAATGACCCCCAACGACCAGATATCGCTCCGGTGATCGACTTCCGCACAATTTACTTGTTCCGGTGACATATAGGCCGGGGTGCCTAAGGTGGTTCCGGTTCTGGTGATCCGTGTGGCTCCCGCAAGTTTCACCAGACCAAAGTCTACAATTTTTACAAAGCCTTCTTTTGTTATGAGGATGTTCGCTGGCTTGATGTCCCGATGCACAATACCTTGTTCGTGTGCTATGGCCAAACCCGATGCAATTTGGATTACGATATTAATTGCTTCCTGTATCTTAACCGGCCCTCGCTCAATTTTCTTTTTCAGTGTTTCGCCCTCGTAGTAGGCCATGGCGATAAACATTTGCCCATCCTCGGTTTCATCAATTTCGTAGATGGTACCAATGCGCGGATGGTCAAGAGCCGATGCCGCCTGCGCTTCATGCTTAAAGCGATTCTTGGCCTCCTCGTCGTTTGTCATCTCCGGCGACAGGAACTTAAGCGCCACGGTGCGCTTGAGCTTGAGGTCCTCTGCTTTGTAGACGACCGCAATTCCGCCACCACCGAGACGTTCGGTGATTTTGTAATGAGAGATGGTCTTACCGATCATTTGAATAGCTTGAATGCATTATGAATTAAGATTCAGAGGAGGTGCCTTGATAACTATTCAAAAATTAATATATTCGCTGAAAAAAGCAAGGACTTTTTTGTAATAGAGACCATTGAAATGACTCTTCAGCCATTTTTTGCTATCGTGCTTTTTTGTTGCAGAGTGACTACGGATTCTTTATATTAATGCTACAATGTCCATTAATAAAAATAAGCTAAAAATAGTTTACGATGGCCGATGTCCCCTATGTATTCGTACGGTTAAGATCTTGAAGCTACTGGATTGGTTAAGTAACCTAGAATATGAAGATTTAGTGAATTGGGAAGAGTTGAGTGCAGAGTATCCTTCCCTGGATTTGGAAAACTGTCTGCAACAGATGCACGTAATATCGCCTAAGAGCCATATTGTTTCAGGTTTTTCGGCTTTTCGAAAAATTTGTGGCTGTTTAATGCTCGGGTGGTTGATTTTACCGTTTTTGTACATACCAGGTGTACCTACCTTAGGACAGTATTTCTATCTAAGAATCGCAAAAAACAGAAAAAGAGAAGGTGTTCGTTGTACCCGTCACGCTTGTTCTTGAGCATGAGTGTGACTTGTTTTAGACCCAGAATTTCAAGGCTTAGAGCGGAAGTCAGCTTAAACTGACTCTTCTCAGAAACGCTAACTTTGTAACGCAACACGTCCTCGTTTGTGGTGCTGCCTACAAGAACGAACCTGGTTACCGGTAAGCAGCTCAATCGAGACGAGTTGAGTTACACTGCGGAATCGCGCTTTCAGGTAATGGTAGTAAGGCAAAACAATTTTGGGCAAAACAATTAAGAGGTCCATAGAAAATGGTGATGACCATTGGCACCTCGTAAGGAGAATAAACATTGTCGAGTTGGTGAATCGTTGCTAATGCACCACACCTGTTGGTTTTCTTCACACAAATCATTCATAAGAACCTTTAATAAGTCCTGAATTTACAGTATCTCGCTAGGTGCCGTATATCTGGCACGTCCTTTGTAAGTACAACTTAGCAGAAAATTAAATTAACAAAGAGTTGGAGGTAACCATGCAATCGAAATATTTAGGAACATTCTTGATAATTAATATGGTGTTACTCTTTGGGGTCCGTTCACTGATTTCGCAAGAGGAAGGACCCAAGTCCCGGTTTTCTCACAGAGGCTTGAAAGCAGCTATTGGATTGGGTAGTTTTGAAGCCACCTCTGACCGTGGACTTAGCGAAGGTGACGGTGGATTCTTAAGTCTTGGCTATGGCATTACCGACAGGTTTTCCCTTTGGCTCACCGCTCTTGGGGCAGAACATCCTCGAGAAACCTCGAATAGTATGCTTGTAGACTTCGGGGGTCTTGAATTGAACCTGCAGCATAAATTTGCAGCTCAGTCTCGACTACAGCCTTATGGCAAAATTGGCGTAGGAGTTTATGGACTTCAAGCTCAAGGCTCTGATACGGTTTTAGTGGGTGTAGGATTCAATATTGGAATCGGGACGGATTTCTTCTTTTGTAGACATTTTGGCATCGGGGCCGAACTCATGTTCAAAAGTTTAGACTATTCTCAAAGAAGTGTGGATGACGGTGAAACATTTTCAGATTTGCGCCCACAAACCGATGGCGATTCGGTTGGGTTTATGATTACATTCACCATTCAGTAATTGTTATAAAATCCCTCCTTAATTCCTCTATTATCTTGAAACCCCGGTTCTTAGCGAGCTGGGGTTTTCTTTGGTTCTATGACTTCGTATCAAACAAGAAAAGTAATTTTGATTGTGCCATGATTTTTTTGTTGAAATTGTGAGAAAATGTTTTACATTATTGTTAATTCTTAAAGTTATGATTTATACACAATAAAGCAAGCGATTTTATAGAATAAATTCACCATATAAAACGCCCAAATTGAATCTAGACGGTGTGATCACCAAGTTATGTTTTTGAAATTTAATGTTAGACAGAAACTGTATGATAACTGGTTCTTCCCTCGCTTCGGTTGGGCAGAACCAGGCACTCGAGCGGATGCCCCCTGGGCGCGACCGCTCAGCGCCGCATTAGCCTATTTGACCGATCAATAACAAAATCAGTGAGAAAACTGTGGAAAAAATTCATTAATTTTGTTAAATTTGTATAATCCTGTTTAATAATGAGTATAAGGGGTGGAGGTCTTTGATGGAAAATATCGACAAAAACATGGGCATCAACTTTACACGACTTCCGAAAAAATTACAGTTGGACCTTTCAAATGTCTACCAGGTTGAGGACGACAATAATGAGTTCCTATCTCCTAATGAAATCTACGTTGGGGATGCTAAAGATCTATTGAAAAGAATCAAACCCAATAGCATTGCATTAAGTGTTTGGTCCCCACCTTACTTCGTAGGAAAAGATTACGAGTCAGAATTATCATTTGAGGACTGGAAAAACCTATTGACTGATGTAATCAAGTTACATTTTCCTATCATTAAACCAGGGGGCTTCTTGGCTATAAATATTGCCGATATTCTCTGCTTCAAAGACGATTCAATGCCCAAGATCCAAGCCGAAGCGGTAAATAGACGCCGTTCGCCCGTAACCAGGGAAGGTGTCTTAAAGGCAATGAAAGAGTATCCTCACTATAATCGCTATCAACTTGCAAAGCTTTTGGGTTGTAGTGAACAAACCATTGATCGTAGACTTAATGGAAATAATATAAGGGGGGGGAAGTACGAAATACAAACCCGAGTCAAAATTGTGGGGGGACTTGTTGAGGAATGGGGTTTAAGCAGTGGGTTCTACATGTATGATCGCAGAATTTGGGCAAAGGACCCTGCTTGGCAGAATTCTAGATGGGCCACACTTTCTTATCGTTCGATTGACGAATCAGAGTATATTTACATTTTCTGGAGACCAGGCATAACAAAATACGACCGAAATAGGCTTAGTCCCCAGGAATGGAAAGAGTGGGGTTCTAGAGGAGTTTGGAAATTCCCTTCAGTACGGACCAACGACGACCACGAAGCAAAATTCCCGATAGAGCTACCGCGGCGAGTCATTCGACTCTTCACCGATCCTAACGACATAGTCTTAGATTGCTTCATAGGTAGTGGGACGACGGCCCTCGCTGCGATAAGAGAAAATCGTCAATTTATTGGAATCGATAAAGAAAAAAAATATGCAATTCTCGCGAAAGCTGCTATTCAGAGAGCCACTGCTCAGGAGGAATTGAAACTATATGATAACGGACCCAACAGATTCATAACAACAACTATTTTTGTCAAGTATAACTATTCTGAGGAAGGCGATCGCAAGACTCTAGAAAATGTAACAATGGCTGCATTACCGAACGGTTTCCTCCAAGCCATTTACAATCCAACTGCCAAAGACACCATATGGCTCGCTGGTAGAAATGCTCCAAGCAGAGGAGAAGAATTCCGAGTTAGGTTGTCCTTCCAAAGACTAAAACTAAAAACAAATTGGAGAGTTCAAACAATACATCTGGTACCTGATGTCTTTAATTGGGATGACTAAGAACACATCTTATGACCTCACGATGAAGGAAGGCCTAACAACAGCTTGAGCCAACAAAGGGCACAGACTTTTTGAGTTGCTTTTGTGCCCCTCGAAAGTTGTTTTAAATTATCAAGTTAGGTGCCCTGTCATCCTTTGCGGCTCAGCTACGCTAGGTATTTGAAAGGAGGTTTCCATGTCTTTATTCACTCTAACAGTAAATGGAAAGAAGCACACCGTTGATGCCACCGCAGATACCCCCCTCCTGTGGGTACTGCGTGATACACTCAGGATGACCGGAACGAAATACAGTTGCGGTCAGGGTCTTTGTGGCACATGCACCGTTCATCTCGATGGCGGGGCAATTCGCTCCTGTGTGACCACTGTCAACGAAGTTGAAGGAAAGCAGATCACAACAATCGAAGGACTGGCTGCAAACAAGGAGCATCCGATCCTACAGGCCTGGATTGCGGAGGAAGTGTCACAATGTGGTTACTGTCAACCAGGTCAGATCATGCAAGCTGCCGCATTACTGGCAGAGAACCCGAACCCCACTGATGCTGATATTAACGATGCAATGTCGACGAACCTATGCCGTTGTGGTACATACCTGCGCATCCGTCGCGCTATTCATCGGGCTAGCGGGGAAGGAGGTGCACGATGAGTAACACACTAAATCTCAATCGCCGGGAATTCATCAAAGTTGTTTCCACCGTGGGCGGTGGATTCGTTCTTGGATTCTATCTTCCAACAAAAGAAGAACTGTTCGCTAAGGAGCCTGCACAGGTGACCACGTTCGAACCTAATGCGTGGTTAAAAATTGACCCTGACGGCACCACCACTATCACCGTGGCCAGATCCGAAATGGGGCAAGGTGTGCGCACCTCATTGCCCATGATTGTCGCAGAAGAACTGGAAGCAGAGTGGTCAACCGTTCGCATCGAACTTGCACTGGCCGACCCAAAATATGGCGACATGACTACTGGTGGCAGCACAAGCGTTCGCACCTCCTGGGAGAAGTTGCGCAAAGCTGGCGCCACAGCGCGCGAGATGCTGATCACCGCCGCTGCCCAGACTTGGAATGTCGATCGTGCCACATGTCGCGCTGAAAAGGGTGTGGTGATCCACAATCCGAGCAAACGCCGTCTGACCTATGGAGAGCTTGTGGAAACAACGGCCAAACTATCTGTGCCGGAAATTGTGCCCCTCAAAGATCCTAAGGATTTCCGTATCATTGGCCAGAGTCTGTCACGTCTGGATAGCCCGGAGAAGACAAACGGCAGTGCCGTCTTTGGCATTGACATGGAAGTGCCCGGAATGTTGGTAGCGATGGTTGAACATTGCCCGGTTTTTGGTGGCAAAGTTAAGAGCTTTGATGCAACCAAAGCGCTTGCGATCAAGGGTGTACGGCATGCGATCGAGATTGAGAGCGGAATAGCTGTAGTGGCAGACTCGACCTGGGCAGCGATGCAAGGTCGTGAGGCGCTGAATATTACTTGGGATGAAGGAGAGAATGCTAGGCTCGACAGTGAAGGTATCGGCAAGATGTTCGAGGAGAAAAGCAAGCAAAATGGTGTAGTCGTCCGTAAAGAAGGGGACGCAACTGCGGCGCTTGCTACGGCCGCTAAGAAGATCGAAGCAGTCTACGAAGCGCCATTTCTCGCCCACGCCACCATGGAGCCGATGAACTGCGTCGCACATGTCCGTCAGGATGGCGCCGAGCTATGGGCGCCGACGCAGGCACCGCAATGGGTACAACGCGCAGTAGCAGAGATGACGAAATTGCCGCCAGAAAAAATCAAGGTGCATACCACACTACTTGGCGGCGGATTCGGTCGTCGTCTGATGCCGGACTTTGCAGTCGAGGCAGCGCGCGTGTCCAAAGCGGTTGGTGCACCAATAAAGTTGGTGTGGACTCGTGAAGATGATATGCGCCATGACTTTTACCGTCCCGCCAGCTACCACCGTGTCGCTGCCGGGATCGACAACAGCGGTCAGTTGATCGCCTGGACCCACCAGGTGGTGGCGCCTTCGATTATGCAGTCGGTGTTACCCCAATGGTATCAAGAGGATCACCCTGATCCTGTCGGCGGTGCCGAAGAGTTCGCTTATAAGGCTGCCAATATCCTGGTTGACTGTGTGGTCGCGAATACAGCGGTGCCGGTCGGTTGGTGGCGTTCGGTGTACAACACGCAGAATGCGTTCGTCAATGAATGTTTCCTCGACGAGATTGCGGCTGCTGCCGGGGTCGACCCTTATGAGTTTCGCCGGCGTTTGCTACCGGAAGATTCACGACTGCGAGGCCCACTGGAACTTGCTGCCAGCAAAGCCCGCTGGGACAAACCGCCAGCCGCAGGAAGATTCCGTGGAATCGCTTGCCACGCTTCGTTCGGCAGTTTCTTCGCAGAGGTGGCCGAGGTTTCTGTGAACGATAGCGGCACGGTACGGGTGCATAAGGTGGTGTGCGCGCTGGACTGCGGTGCCATTGTGCATCCCGATACGATTAAATCGCAGGTCGAAGGAGCGGTCGTCTATGGCTTGAGTGCAGCCTTGATGGCCGAGATTACCATCGAGCGAGGTCGCGTCGTGCAAGGCAACTTTGATGATTATCCAATGCTAACTATAGATATGATGCCGGAAGTTGAAGTGTATATCGTCCCGAGCACCGAGGCGCCAGGTGGAATTGGAGAACCAGGCGTTCCTCCGATCACGCCTGCGGTTTGTAACGCCATCTTTGCTGCAACCGGCAAGCGTATCAGACGGCTACCAATACAGTCGTCTGATTTGATATGAGCGTGAAAATACGTTTGTTTAAAGCATAATATATATTGATCGCATGGGACGCCTGTTTTTGCTGTCGAGTAGTTTGATTTTTCTCATGCAGTTTTCTTATATCGCCCCTGCAGGGGTGTTATACAGTAAACTTTTGTGGTAGTTAGTCAGTTTTCCCTTGTGAGTCGCTGAAAAAACTGTAATTTTGGGGTGTTATGAGGAAAATTATAGAATTACTTGTTAGACCTGCAAATATTTGAGGATGGAGAATGTTTATTAGGAGTAGAATATGCCGTTAATCCGAAATCCTTTCAAAGTAGCTGCTGCCCAAGCTACTCCGATATTTATGAACCGAGAAAAGACTGTCGAAAAGGCGTGCGATCTAATCGCTGAAGCAGGACGAGAAGGTGCAAAACTCGTAGTGTTTCCCGAAGTATTCATATCGGGTTACCCTGACTGGGTTTGGGTCGTACCGAACAGCCACGGTGCTGTATTGAATGAGCTCTATGCGGAGCTGGTTCAGAACGCCCTGGCGATTCCAGATGAGTCGACGAAGAAGCTTTGTGGGGCAGCGAAGCAGGCTAAGATTCATGTCGTGATGGGGATGCATGAACGCAATGCAGAGGCGAGCAACTCAAGCCTTTTTAACACCCTCCTGTTCATTGATGCGGATGGCAACATAATGGGTAAACGTCGCAAACTGATGCCGACAGGGGGTGAACGCCTTATTTGGGCACAAGGAGATGGTACCACTTTGCAAGTATTTGACACACCATTCGCCAAGCTGGGTGGCTTGATTTGTTGGGAGAATTATATGCCACTTGCCCGAAACGCAATGTATGTGGGTGGTACGCAGATACTAGCAACCCCCACCTGGGATAAGAGTGAAAACTGGCTATTGAGCTTAAGGCACATTGCCCGAGAGGGCGGAATGTTTGTAGTCAGTTGCTGCATGGCTTTGAGGATGCAAGATATTCCGGACAGCTATGAGTTTAAGCAAGCATATCCAGAAGGCAGGGAGTGGATTAATTCCGGAAACAGTTGTATCGTCAATCCAAACGGCGAAGTCATTGCTGGTCCCGTCGAAATGAAGGAAGAAATTGTCTGTGCTGAAGTTGATCTCAATCTTGTCACCACCTCTAAAAGGATGTTTGATGTGGCGGGTCATTATGCAAGACCCGATGTTTTTAAGTTTGAGGTTCGTCGGGAAAAAAGTAACTTGCTATGATTGGGGTTATTCCATAATAGGGTCTAACATCAGTGTCA
>JBHIAW010000074.1:0-13863 GCA_046758765.1 bacterium | reverse complement strand
CATTATCTCAGTGGTTTACTCCTTCGCAATTCCTATCACACCACAGGCTACTCGAGCACCGGCGTTCCCAGTGGGTTGTGAGGTAAGATCGTCTTGCTGGGCGTGAACAATGACTCCTCGTCCAATGATTGAGTTGGGGCCCTCAAGCGCAAGCTGAGAATCGAGCCAATCAAGATTGGCGGTTCCCGTTTCATCAGCAGTAATATTACCGAGGTCACCCACATGGCGTTCCGCATCGGTTGGGCCGGCATGTGGCATATTCGTAGGGTTATAGTGTCCTGCTGCCGAAGTCCCATCCGCAGCGCTGCAGTCGCCAAATACATGTATATGAAAACCGTGTTTGCCTGGTGTGAGTCCCTCCACCTGAGCCACGACACGGATTCCGCCTTCCTCTTTTGTGAACGCAACCATACCGTGTGCCTCACTACCAGCCGTAGGGTGCAGAACGGCTACTGCCTTAGTGACTGATGGCCCACCAGCAGTCTCGGGTGCATGTTTTGCACATCCGATTAATAGAACTATGGCCAGTACTGTCGGCATACTCTTTGTCATAAAGCAAACCTCCTTCCTTTGACTGTTCGGTTAAGGACTAACATCTTTAGACCTGACTCATTTACCGTAGTATTTAGTCTCTAATTGAATCCCGTTGGCTTCAATTTCATCCCGATGCGTACGAAAAAACTTCTTAATCGCTTTGGGGCTTACAAAAAACGCTGTACCGTAATCCACTAGAACCTCATGTTGCACAACCAGGTTTTCAAGATCATCCATGGTTAACTCATACCCCATCGGCAGGCGGTTTTTTGGAGCGACAAATTCCAAGCTGCTTCGAGGCACGCTTTTTATCAATCCAACCAAAATCAATCTGGCCCCATCCCTTGCAATGGCAAACACGGGACCGCCTGAGTAGCCAAACCGTACCACTGCATCTACCGTTAATGTACCAGAATAAGGAGCTTCACTTATCCAGCCCCCGGTCACCTGCTTGATTCCTCTGGGATAGCCGAATACAAATACCCAATCACCCCAACTCAAATCCAAATCATATCCGACCTCGTTGGGAAATTCAAATCCCAAATAGTTGCTGGTCTGAACATCAATGACCGCCAAATCCGTAGCCGAGTCGTGCGTTATCACCTCTGCACGAGCCCGCCAGTTACTTCGCCCTCTTACAGAGACAACCACATCCTGAACTATGTATTTGGCAAATAAAACATCTGTTGGAATCCCCCTTTCATCCACATAATACACATCTGTTGTGTCATTTGGTTTTACCAAATGACTGCTGGTCAATACAGCGTATCTGGACTTGTAGCGATCGAAGTCAATGATTAGACCCCCTCCGGAAAGGGTCTTCTCGTCCTTTTCAATGATTACTCCATTCTTTCCGTCATAGGAATAAAGTTTATATTTTAGTGGGCTGGTTGCATCGGGTACGAACTGACCATTCTCTAAGACATAATCATACCGATAGATCTTGTATTTAATAACAGAATTGATGCCTACAATAGATGAAGTCATACGTCTGACTTCATCTCTCAGCTCATCAGATAAAAGGGATAGCCCAGACTGTAACTGTGTTGAAGGCTTACTGCCAGCGCAACCTAAAGAAGTTATTACTGCAAATATCAGACAAATTCTGAACCTATGAATCCTCATAAGGATTTTGATCCACAATAGATTAAGAATCATTCACACTTAATTTTCGGAATCAAATCTTTGTCAAATCTTTCTAAATTCTTTTCACCTAATTGTTTGATTTCAGCAAGTCCTTGTTCCACTTTTTCAACCAGATGATTGACATTCACACCCAAAAAGTGTGCTTGAAAGCGCTTTAGTTTCCAAAGTGCACTGCTGTAATGTTTGATGGCGCCATGATAAATCCCTCGATGTAATTGATGCAGCCCCGCTGCAACTTGAATCAGACCCTGGAAGAATATTCGGCTATTTTCCGGATGCCGTTTCCAAACCCCTTCCCAAGCTTCATGGGACTCCCAGAATTGGCCCTGGTTGAAAAGCTCAATCCCCTTTCTAAAGTCGGTCCAATCCAGTTCGCTCATAACGGGCTCTGCCATATCCGATAGGTCTGTTCCTTCAATCCTTTTTTCAATGTCTGTCATCAACAAAAACTGATTTTGAAATGGCACAGGTCTGCCACTGCCTAAATACTCATTTACTTTTCGGCCCCTTTCTTATCTAAATCGCGGCGTCTTGCTCTGACTGCTTGTTGTTCTTTCACGGGCTCTCGTTCCCACTGTTGCTCCACGATAGTGCTCAAAGTCCAGTCTGGTGCAACTTTATAGGCCTCATCAAAGGAGAACATTTCAATGGTTTCCCATGGGCAGTATTTGGCGCAAAGGGTGCACCCAATACAGCGCGGCAGGTCCACTTCCACCAATTTATGCACGGTTGGAGTGTTGCGGTCTGGGCCCGGCACGACCTCGATACAGTCTACGGGACAGAAATCCACACACACCATGCACCCCGTGCACCCGCCTTGATTTATAACTGCTAATTGTTTAGGTCTACGCTTGACTCGTAGTTCCGAAGCTTTTTGATATTTCGGCTCGCTCAATACTGCCATATAAAATCCTCCGATCCTAATAATAGATTTCGTTACTATTCGGACTCTCCTTCCCGAACGCTTTCATCGGGAATCCATAAGTCATGCAACCTCCTTAGCATTTTGAATGTCAGCAAAACATGGATTCCTGCTTAAAACATGCAGGAATGACGATAGGCAGAATAGTCACAAAATCTCTAAGTTTTGAGTGGCTGCTTCTACTTCTTTAAGCTTTACGAAGGCTCTAAACTTCTTTGTTTTTTATTTGGACAGATTTTTTCTAATTTCTTTGCAACCGTCTGCAATGGTCTCCAAAAAATCTGCCGTCATTTCACCAATTTGGTTTCGATATTTTTTGCCCTTCTCTGAGCTGAAAAGAAAAACCGCGCCCAGTCCCAAAACAAAACCAAGGCCACCTAGAACCGCCGCCGCCGTTGGAGCTTTTTTCTTCTTCTTTCTATTGAACATATTCAAGAATCTAAAACAGTTGTTGTGTGATGGACGTCTGTCATCATACTACTTTAGATACGCATTTGGATTATGTTTAATTTACAAAATTACATTCAAAAAAACAAGGTGGATTTGCTTCAAAAACCCTTTTCACTATTTACTTTTCCCTATTCTCTCCTTCGGTTAAATCGAACTAATGTAGCAGTGAATTGGGGAAGTGAAAAGTTAAGAGTGAATAGTGAATAGAATCCAGCAGGACGGTGGCCAACAATCGTAAACTTATTCTTCCTATTATGAGCGCTTATGAATACCCCTATCCAGTTTTATCCAAATCAATGCCTGTGTAAAATTCTAAGTCAAGAGCTTTTTTTGATTTAACAAAATAAACAATCTGACCTACGTGATAGGAGAAATGTTCTACTACATGCACCAATATGCTGAGACCCGATTCCTCAAATCCTTGAACTAACCTCTTGTCCAAAAGAGTTACGGGGTCTAACCTCTGCAATACGTATCGGACTTCTTGCGTGGTTTCTTCCAAACGCTCTAAAAGCTCATTTACTGGAATAGGCCCGGACTGTGAAAATTCTTTAGACCGTTCACGGATATCAGGGACACCGCCGAGACCAGAAATAATCCATTGTCTTACATTTCCACACAAATGGAGAACCAAGTTGCCAACACTCACTGTTTCGGAGTTGGGTCGAAACCAAATCTCATCTTGCGTTAGAACAGATAGGCATTTTTTGAGGCGAGGCAAAGATTCATCAAACAACCTTCTTTCACACTCGGCAACGAGAGCTTGGCCAAAAGAGGTACCATTTATGTTCATGTTAATAGAACCCGCGTTGGACAAAACCTGACTTGTACGAAAAAGGAACAATAAAACTATCTAAGATAACATCAATCACTAGAGTCCTGTGAATGGACTAATTCACGGGCACGTTCGGTGGCCTTAATCACAGCCTTAATAAGTGTAACGCGCAGTTTCCCTTCTTCCAACTCTAATAAGCCATCAATTGTACAGCCAGCAGGAGTCGTGACAACATCCTTGAGTAATGCCGGATGGGCCTTTGATTCCAAAACCATGCGTGCGGCCCCCAGCATGGTCTGTGCAGCCAATTTCGTGGAAACTTCGCGGGGGATACCAAGTTTCACGCCCGCTTCAGCCAACGATTCGACTACCACATAAAGATAAGCTGGACCGCTGGCCGAGAGTCCTGTAACGGCATCCATGAGCGATTCATCCAATAACTCGGTTTCGCCTACGGATTGAAAAATTGTTTGAGCGATCTTCAAATGCTCTTCGTTAGCATGCCGACCCTTACATAATACCGTCATACCCTCATTTAACATACACGGGGTATTGGGCATGGCTCGGACAACCGGAATAGCGACCCGCAGTCTATCTTCTACGAAACTTGTAGTGACAGACGCCGCAACCGTGATCAGCAGTTGCTCAGGTGTCAAAACGTCGGCAATCTCTCGAATAACCTTATCCATATTCTGTGGTTTGACCGCAAGCAATATGATGTCCCGTCCCTTCACTACTGCCTGATTGTCTAACATGACTTCGATCCCCAACTTCTCTTTCGCACTTGCAAGCGATCCCTCGTGACCAACACTGCCAACGATATTTTCGCTACGCAAACCACCTTGTTTAAGTAATCCCAACACCAACGCCTCCCCCACTTTCCCTACACCAACTACGGCCAATTTTTTCTCTTTTAGCATAAAAATATCAAAAGAAGTTAATTTACTTTGTAAGGCAACACGTCCTCGTTTGCGATGCTGCCCACAGAACGAACTTCGTTACCGGCAAGCAGCTCAATCGAGACGAGTTGAGTTACTGACACTAAATTGGCCAAAGAAACTCGCGGCAGACTTTAGTGTTTTACCATCAAGGTTTTTTGACCCGCCACAAGGCATCCCACTCTGTCATTTCATAACGATCGGTCATGGGGAAATTCGGTGGCCGGCGGTTCTCCAGCCGCCTGTCAAACCGTACTTGAGTTGCGTAGCGAGGCTCGGTCGCTGATAATGAGCCAGCGGTCAGACTCCCGTAGACATAAAGTGTGGCCTCACCTTTGCCGCGCAAATGGCGAACGCGAAAGCGGCGCTTGGCATAGATCGATGCAAAAATGTGTAGGTCACCCGGTCCGGTCACAGAGGGATGGGCAATTTCAATATCCTTCTCGCTCACCAGTCCGAGATAGTCATCTGCTTGCACAGAAACCTCAGGATGGCGCGCATAAAGCAAATTGTCATCGATGATGATCTTCTTAGCGGCATACACAAGAACCTTGCCCCTTAATACCCCTTTCAAATGTAACTCCGCTTTCTTCCCGCCTACAATGAAAAAGGATTTCTCCGGAATAGCTTGTCGATGCTCACTCTCTGGAGCAGATTCGGTTTTCCAAGAATAAAACCCATCGCGATGAAATGTGATCCAACTATTCTCGGTCAAATTATGAACACGGCTACTATCGACATCCGTGTCATTGGCGAATGGCAGAAAAGTTTTGGGTAACCGAATTTCTTTAACCCCGGTTTCAATTCCGCCCAAAAATACGGACTGCTCATCGAAGATTGGAAAATTGCCGCCCGTTCGCACATCATACGCTGCGGTCGTGACCTTGCCGTAAAACTTTGGAAAAATCCCACGGCTGCGACTGACATTGAAAACCGTGTTTGTGTGAAATCGACCCTGCAACACATCATCATGAACCGCCACCCTGGGGTCCCAGTAGTCGACAAATTGGGCAAAATTAGAAAAAGCCAGACGCCTCATTCGCATCTCCGTAGACAAGGTATGTCCATCTTCTTCTGTGGTCACCTCTAAAATCAACTCATCCAAACCTGTGGTTGTTTTCGCTGGTTTACGGTGCAGCCTCACTTCAAAGACTTGCTTCTTATCTTCCCAAACAAATATGGAATCTGCTCTTTTCAACTTATGCAATTTGTCTAACAATTTGTGAACCTTCTTGAGCAAAACCTTGCGCTGTCTCGGTGACATGGAAATTTTGGCGGGCAATGGCTTTGGCTTACTTATGTCCCTGCGTGGCAAATTCAAAGTCGATGGTTTTAGCGTGCTTATTAAGAATGGCCTATTGAAATCGAATAGACTCTCCTGCTCAGGAACATAGCTTGGATCGGATAATTCATCTGAGGAATAGGCATTCTCAGAAAGCGTAACTGGCTGAGTATCGCTATATCCGTCTTGGTTTACGGCTTCTTTTGATGATAATTCAGAGCTTGATGAATGCATCTTAATCTTGCTCTCTAAATCATCAGGGGTCTTTTTAGAAACAGGAAACTTAGAAGGTTCGGGCTCCGGTTCAGACTCCTGGCTTAGATTATTCGGTTGCTCATTCGTTTGCTCAGAGCTTTCGCTGACCTCGTCACTTTCACTTCTTGCTTCTTCATAATCCGTGGTTGGCATAAAGACAAAATCGAACACCAAAGGGGGCTCGTAAAGATTTGGCACATCAAACAGAACCAGTAAAAAGGCCATGAACAGAAAAATCAGCCCATGAAGCAAAACTGACAGGCAGCAAGCCATCCTAAAAGAGACGGGCCTTCTGCTGAAGGCGAGAAGTTTTTCCTTATTCAAAAATTGAAACAAGTTCATATCTTATGCTAAGATTCAATTTTTGTCGTCTTTTCGACCTGTTCAGAATAGGGCGGCTGTGAAAATTAATAAGACCTTTCTGATTCTTTCTCCTGGTCCTTAGCCTGAATTATTCTTGAGCCGCAGAGAATGCAGAGAGCACAGCGATGTGTTTATAGAACTTAATTACAATTCACTCTACAAAATAATCCATTTTCCGCAAAAAAGCAAGGAATTTTAATAAAGTATATTTTTGATGTATGTTTCTGTTAAGCGGACAAAAGAGCGGGTAAGCAAATGACGATGAGGTTATTAGAGGTCGAGGTGCTATTGATTCTACAAAATTAGATTACTTTAGAACAACAGCCCCCGACCCCTGCTTAGGATACCAACAAAATTACGACAAAGGGAACGTGTTCCTGAATTCGAACTCGTAAGCGAGGATTCCGGTGACCTGATCACTGCTTGATGAAGTTAACCAGACCGCTTAATCTTCCTTGGTAGTTTCCTTTTCCGTAGGTTTCTCTTTGGTTGATCCTAATTTACTTTCTGTCGTAGATGCAGGCTCCGATTTACCGGAAGTGGCCTTAGATTTGGAATCATCGGGAATCAAATACTTTAATATTTCTTTCATATCCTCGTCCGATACAATTTGTGGAGTGTCAAACTTGGGAGAGGCGACTTCTGAAGATAGTTCCTTTTTCATTGCTATCGTGGTTGTTTCAGGCCCCCGCTTTAATTGATATGAACTGCATCCGATCGCGCTAATGAACAAAACAAACGCTAATAAGAAATATATTGATTTCATGATAGTCTCCTTTCATGGTTTGGTGGGAGTATTATTGGTTTCTTAGGATGCTCAAATTCTATTTCCATTTGTGTATGGTCATATATTTCAAATTCCCATACCCACTGAAACTGATTTTGGTATCGAAGCCCTCTTAGATTTTCCTGTATTATTTGTTGCAGCCTGTTCGGTCAACAATCTCACAGGTTTTGCTTTTAGAAAACCTCGTGCTGATTTCTTCCGTCCTTTGATTTTCAAGGGTTGTAGATTCAACCTATAAATTAATTTATCTCTTTCAGAAGCTGATTCGACTTCTGTGTATAGTGTATAAATTGCTCGCAAGTATACGACCTGACCACACTGGAGAGCTCCTTGTTTGATAAAGCTGTACTCTATACGATATTGTTCTGAAATGGCTATTTCTACTATAGGGCTATAACCAGTACTTCTGGTGCGAGTAGAATCTTTGTTCATTCTAATATTTTTCAATCTTGAATTTAGCTTTGCCAATTTATTTTCATTCAAATCAAAGCACACGGAATCTCCATATTTTAGTAGCGTGTAGACCGCATCCAACAGTTCCTTTTGCTTGACTACTTTTGGATTCTGATGATCTTGCACAGTATTAAGAATAAACCTAGTCTTATCTAAATAAGTATCGGCACTTTCAACGTCATTCAAAACCCGAAGTGCTGCTGAAATATATAAAAAGTTCCAGGGGTTCACATAAAGGTTGTGCCTAGCTTCTTTAAATGAGAATTCTTGATCAAGCAATCTTAACACATCAATATGAGAAGAATCAATCTTTTCCCCTTGCTCAGCTTGTATTTTTAGCGCATGTTGAAAACAAGATATTGCTTTTCTTAAAAAATTGGTATAGTATATTTTTTTTCCATTAATAGCCAATCCCCTGTTAGCATGCCGGACAATACCTGCAAGATCAAAATGAGCTATTCCTAATTTTTCGTAGAGCCTGACGCTTGATGGAAACTTTTTTAAATACAGCTCTACATGCGTTTGAATCTTTAACAGGCAATATATTGCCCTATCCAATTCGGTTGATGTTATCATTCCTTCAACGAGAACGTCCTCTCTATTTTTCAGGCTCCACAAAAAATAGTAGAGTTTTTGTGGAATCTTATTAAAAAGAATTGAAATTTCATTTATTACCACATCTTCTGATTTACCATTGATCCTCTCATTAAACAAAGCGATGAGTCTTTTTGAAGACAATTCTTCGTTCAGCACTTTGCTAACAATAAGAGTTGGAATATTTGGGTCGACTCTAAATTCGTTGTTTAATCTAATTAAATCATCTAAGCGCCGTATATTATCTGCGCCAATGATATCTCTAAAAAGCGACCGCGAACCTAAAGTTTTATTGTTGTTGTTCAAGTTTCACTGCTCCCATTAGTCTAAATTAACGAAATGAACAAGCCACTGAAAAAGGAATAAATCAAGCCACATAGAAAAAATCTAATTTGTTCAGAATGCAAAAAATAACCAAAAGATGCGATCTCGCCGATGATGCAAAAAACTATGAGAAAGACTAACATGTTGGCTTTCCCTTGACTTAAATTACTTAATGGTGGTTGTGAACAGCTCATATCGTTCATTCTCTTGAACCTCATAGGGCAGATACTCACGCCGTATTTGTCGGACTTTGTTTTTTAATTTTTTACCGCTTACGGCATGTTTCTCCCAATGTGATTCACACATAAATGCATAAAACCCAAAAAAGGTTAATGCCTCATAGTCTGCCGGTTTATCAATTCCATTGAGTTTCTTACAAACTTCACAAGTTGGTAAAGACATTTTTCTCACATTTAAAATTAAAGTGTTAAGTACTTCTTATGGTTTTCATATCTACACTGCCAACTTCAATCTAATTCTTTGCTCATAAAAGTGTCATTTCGGCTTAGATAGTTCTCCATTTCTCTTAAGGCCTTCTTTATCTCACTTAGCTTCTCCTCATTTAACTTATAGTGTTTCTCTTGATTGTGATATTCCTTGACTATTACAAATCCTTTTGACACCAATAAGTCCAACGTGCTGCTTATTTTTTCTACAGTGTAACTAATATGCTCCTTCAAAATCCACCACTCGGCGATGCCCTGTAAAGTATCCGTTGCTGAAGGTTGCCTGACAAAATAGTTCAAAAGTACGTATGCAATCCATGGGTCATTTTTCATCTGTTTTCCTTTGACTAAGAGCTCAAGAAATTTTTATTAGTTTATTGTGACTATTCAGGCTGTCATTCTAGAAGAATCTTTTTTGAATCAGCATCCGAATGAACCTTGTTTACTTAGTGCTAAAATTCACAAAGATTCCTACGCAATGACAGGGCAGCCTGAATAGTTACAGTTTATTCCTGATTTATGCACTCCGTTTTGCAATTGGAATGCCAAATTCCTGAAGATGCATAATCGTTTGATTTTTCATAAGTAAGACAATAACAGAAAAGACGGTTGTTCAGTACAAACGGGGTGAGATTCCCCCGGCGTTTTCGTTTTTTCAGATGTAATTGATTTGGCTTCCATGAATTAACGGTCAGGGGTAAAATCCCTCAGCATGTGGGAGGAATTCCCCCCAGTTGGCAGCATAAGTGATCCTGTTTCTAAATTGTCTCTCGAAGTCTGGTCGGAAAGTATGTAGGGAGACCCGACCATCCTTCGACTCCCAGAGGGTGTGAAAAGTACAATCGAGACGTTCCTTAGCTCAGCAACCCCTTGATGTCATTCTGAAAGAATCTTTTTAATAAACAGGACCTTACATCCAATCAAAAAAGATTCCTCCTGAATGACACGCACCGCAGAGTCTGACTTTTCACACAATCTGTCCGCTCAGGATGAAGCTAAATGACCTCATGGTGAGCGAAGTCGAACCAGGTATTTGCCGAGCTCGGGACTTTCCGACCAGACTTCTTGAACAGCGACAGGCGAAAAACCCAGGAAGAGAATGGTATGGGGATAATGGAGTACTTAAGAAAATTAGAATTGGGGGGTACTATATTGATTGAAACGATTTTGTCTTAAGGTTGTATTTCTTTACCAGTCTGCCGAAATCTCGACGATCCTTCTTGGCTTCCTTGGCAGCGCGGCTTATGTTGCCTGCGCAAGAAATGAGTAGCTGAGTGATATATTCTTTCTCAAAGGTTTCGATCGCACATTTCTTTGCGTCTTTAAAGGAAGGGGTCTCAGATGAGTTGGTCTGTACAGAAACCGGTATATTAATGTTCTGAGACTGAATTACAGAATTTGGGGTGAGAAGGATCGCTTGTTGCATGATGTTTTCAAGTTCACGAATATTACCTGGCCAGTCGTATAGCAACAATTTTTGGAGGGCTGTGGGGGATAGCGACTTGTATCCCCGGCCATATTCTTTGCTGTATTTTCTCAAAAAATAGTCTGCCAAAAGTTGAATATCACTTTTTCTTTCTCTCAAGGTCGGCAAGCGTAGGGTAACAATGCTGATGCGATAAAATAGATCCTCACGGAAAGCACCTTCTTGCATTCTCTGCCTGAGGTCTCTATTCGTGGCAGCAATGACTCTGATATCGGCTCGAAGGCTCTTTGTATGACCAAGGGGTCGATAGGTCTTATCCTGAAGCAATCGAAGGAGCTTACTCTGTGCTTCCAGAGGTAAGGCATCAATTTCATCCAGAAACAGAGTCCCTCCTTCTGCCTCTGCAATGATTCCGAATTGATGGCTATGAGCATCGGTAAATGCACCTCTTCTGTGTCCAAATAGTTCATTCTCCAAGAGGTTTGTTGGAATGGCACCACAGTTTACCGGTATAAAGGGTTTCTCAGATCTGTTGCTCAAATAATGAATGGCCCGGGCGCAAACTTCTTTGCCCACGCCTGTTTCGCCTGACAAAAGAATAGTGGCATCGCAATCTGCTATGAGTGGAATTTTTGATATTACGTCCAAAAAAGCCGGGGCTTTTCCGATTACTTGCGCCATCCCCAACTTGCTCAATATGTTTTTCTTGGCTAATTCTTTTTCATCGCTCTTCAATTCACCAAGACATCGCTTAATGCGGTAGACGACTTCAGCTTCGCTAAAGGGGGTCACAATAAAATCATCAAATTGCTCTGAAATGAAATCGACCGCAGGCTTTTCCAATCCTTTGGTGCACAGAACCAAAATCTTTGGAATCCCAGAAAGCTCCCTTATTTCTACCGCTGCTCGGGTAGCTGCTTCATCAACGATGGAAAGAATCAAATCTGGATACCAATGATTGACCAAATCGAGACCGTCTTGGCGCTCTTGACCGGATCGGATATCAGAATGGAAATTTGATCCAATGATCGAAGATAGTTGCTGAGAGGTCTGGTGACCACACGTATTAAGGATAAGAACCTTTTTTTGAGGCATTTCTCCATCCACCCCATTTATTTACCGTGATAACCATCCCCAGTTACATTATCACGCAGGCCACATACTCAACATAAAATCCTAAATATCCAGCTAGCGAAAAAAGTCAGAGGTACTTATTTGATGTTCTACAGTGCGCATAATAACAGCAGAAAACGCATTCGAATAGCTTAGGCAGAATTCTTCGGTAAGATAAGGTGCTCCAAACCTTAGGTAGGTAGTATAGGCCACCGCAAACAGCAGACAATGATGTGTATGAGAAAGTAGAATTAATATCGGCTACCCGGTTGAAGGCTCCATCTCCATTGTTGCGCTTCGTTAGGTAACTTACAGCAACATCTTTCATCCCTTTTAAAGATCGAGTATGTGACTTAGCATTCAGGGATTTATTGGTGATATTACCCCTTAACTTTGTGATTGTAATGGAGGTGTATACCCGATGAACTAACAGATTTAGGAATGACGTTAGAAATCCGAAATCCGTTTTGTGATTATGAGATTCGCTAAAGAATGGCTAATTATCACCCCCTTAGTATTACATTTTTTTACAGACAACATGAGCAAAATCTCTCGCCTCCTTTCGCAAAAGCTAAAAGCAAAAGATGTGCCAGAATAATTACGGAACGGCATTTACATAGAAAATAGGTTTTGTGTATTGATTTTTATGAAATTAGGTTAGACCCTTCCATCTCTTTGAAAATTACATATTTTTAAAAAATTTAACCAAGCTGTGTAACATATACATACCTTAGCGGCTAAATTTTGACCAGCCTTAATAACAAAATGTCAACTTTATGATTTTCACAAACTTATGATCGCCCACTCACAAATTCACACTTGTGTAGAAATTACATTATTATGCAACCAGCTCTCTTTGTGACATTCATGGTCTATTCTTCCTCAATTTCCGCTGACCAAGTTACTTCTATGCCACGTTTCACACTAACAGCCGCAGGGCACTTATCCTGATGAAAGCTCAAAGCGCGTTCAGCCGCCTGTTTCTTCCCTTTTGGAATTCTAATATGATATTTCACTCGTATTTTTGAGACAACAATCGTTCCGTCAACGTCTTCGATGTCACCTTCGACCTCGGCATGTAGTTTGTCAGGAAAACTGGCTATCCCGCGTGCTTCCAGCACACCTCCTAACGTCCCAGTGAGTCAGCCGCCTACCGCAGCTACAAGATAATCCAGGGTGGCTGGTAAATCTTCATCTGGTTCAATTTTATAAAAATGCTTTATCCCGCCGTGCACGCCAAATCGAATCGGAGTCTCAAAATTTTCGACATAAGCTCGCCGTACCGGCCGTTTGTCTTGATAAATGGTCACTTTGGAAGTATGGATTAATTCACCCATCTTTTCTTACATCCCTTCGTCGGCGCTTGGGCCATATACTTGCGGTAAGCGCACATCATTGAGTCGAAGATATACAGAAAGTTGCCCTCGATGGTGGATGACATGATTGAGCAGCCAGGTGCGAATCACGGCTATCCGCGGCATCTCAAGCACAACTTCGTCTCCTTTTTTTAATCGCCAACGAGCTAAGAGACGTTCATCAGATAGTTCCTTCAAGGTATCCAAAGCCTTAGCAAGATTCGTATCGAACATCTCCAACGCTTGCTGAGCTGTCTGAGCCACTGGCGGATCGTATTTCTCAGCTCCCAAGACAAACTCATCCTTGACAATAAAGGCTTCCACCCAGCTCGGGATTTCTGCGATGTGCGCCGCTAGGCGCCCCAAGGTCATAGATTTATCGTGAGGTTTCCACGTAAGTTTATCATCCGGTATGAGTTCAAGCATTTTTCGAGTGGGTTTCGCTTCTTGCTCAAGCTCAGCTAAAATGGGTTCAATTAAGTTCATTCGTAAAGCCTCCAAAATTGTTTATTGGGATTAGTTCATTCACAATTCCTCTAGCAGGAATAATCATTTAATTGCAAGACTTAGGTTGAATCGATTCAGTGAGAATTAATGTCAAACCAGGGCTACGGAAGATATTCAAATCTTTTTGAAAAGTCAAGTACGTGTTTAAATACACAGTCAGAGACTGTGTAGGATCTGGCTATTTTCATCATTA
>JBHIAW010000073.1:0-13873 GCA_046758765.1 bacterium | reverse complement strand
CCATGGGGACATTTCTGACCTACATTAATTTGGATAAGAAAAATTCGATGCGAAATACCCATGATCAACTTCTTCAATTAGAAAGCCAAATCATTCACTGTATTCGCTGCCCTCGGCTGGTAGCGTGGCGACAGAAAGTTGCAGAGGAGAAAGTCCGACGTTATTCGAAAGAACGTTACTGGGGCAAGCCGGTGCCCAGTTTCGGAGACGCGGAGGCAAAATTACTCATCGTCGGGCTGGCACCTGCGGCTCATGGCGGTAATCGCACCGGTCGGATGTTTACTGGAGACCGGAGCGGCGATTGGTTGTATGGCACTTTGCATAGATTCGGTTTTGCCAATCAACCTGATTCAACGGACATGAACGATGGTCTTCGATTGAAAAATTGTTACATCACGGCTGCCTTACGGTGTGCGCCACCTCAAAATAAACCAACATCAGAAGAGAAGAATAATTGTTTTCCATATTTAGTTCAAGAAATTAAGCTTCTTAAGAAGGTTCAAGTGGTCATGGCTTTAGGTAAAATTGCATTCGATGCAGTTTTTAATGCATACAAGGAAATCGATGGATTAAATTTTGTAAATCGCCCTAAATTTGGTCACGGGGTTGAAATTAAATTAAACACTAAAATAACATTGATTGCTTCTTATCACCCAAGCCAGCAAAATACGTTCACAGGAAAACTTACACAGCCTATGTTTGACGATGTTTTTAAAAAGGTCAAAACTAAGTTGCAATCAAATAATTCTTAATCCTGTTGACAAGATTTCTTGAACAAAAGGATTTTCCTTTGTAAAGTCCTCTGGACGAAATGGATGCACCTCAATGCCTGAATCAATGTTTAATATATAGGGGATTAATAGCTTTGTATCGTCAAAACTGTCACCTGTAAAATCTTGAGAGACTATGGCTAAGTCAATGTCACTCAACGGGTTAGATTTACCTTTTACTGTGGAACCAAAGAGATATACCGCGTGAAGATGAAAATCTTTTTTGATTAAACTAATAAATCGAAATACTTTCTCATTTACATTTGTGCTAACATCCATTTATATAGTTCCCTTATTTGTTTAAAATATCTTGTTGCGAATTCAGCCGTACATTTCTTATAAAATTCAAATTTATAATCTGGATAGCGCACCTTGATATTGAACTGATTGATTTCTAAAAGAAGTGATTTTTATTTATTAGTAAGGCTTAGATTTGTTTGCTCTGCTAACTTGGATAAATTGTGAATATAAGGTACTGGTTCATTCGGGTTGTCCCGCACAAAGTGTGCTTTAAGAATTTTCTCAATTGCAAGATCGCCAATAAACAAACACCAATCATAACGCTTATTTTGAAAAAGGACCTCAGCCACATTCCAGTCATGAGCAGCGGCTTTTATCCAATATTGCACATGATCATTCGTTTGCATGAGTGTGAAATAATGAAGTTAAAGTAAATATTTTTATAATTTATCAATTTAATTTGCAATTGTCAAGTTAACTAATTAAACAATTTCAATTAGTTTTGATTTAACACAAGGAGGACACCATTATGCAAACCATCAATTTTGTCGATCCTTTATCTCTTGGTAAAATCTATGGAGCAACTCTGGCGTTGTTTGGGCTTTTGGTAGGGGGCCTAATTACTTTATTTTCCTTAACCCTGGGTAGTATGATGAGCGATTACGGTTCTGGGATGGTTATGCCAGGCTTTTTTGGAGCCGCAGCCATTATTGTGCTACCAATCTTTTATGGTATCTTGGGATTTGTAGCAGGAATAATAGGGGCATTTTTTTATAATGTGGTGGCCAAAGTGGTGGGTGGAATAAAAATTGAGCTTTCATAGGACAATCATAAGACAATTCGTAGCTAGTGATTGACCGAAAACTCATCTTACGAACTGTCATTGCGAGGCGTTTTTTGCCGAAGCAATCTCCTGCCGTGCCTAAGATGGAGATTGCTTCGCTGAGAAGCGCTCGCAATGACATCAAAAATCGAGTTTTCGGTCAATCACTAGCTATTCAGGTTCAATCCCAAAGGCAAAACTATTACAATTAAATTCAAAAAAAGAAATCAACAAAACCTAATTGATGATGTGGTTGATTTACCTCTGTTTTCGGCAATATAGGCTACGTAAGTCCTTAATGTTGGTAGATAAAGTTGCTAAAAATTGATTAAATCATCAACGTAATTGAAAATAGTCTTGCCCATAATCGTTTTGCCTATCGTTATGGTTATACCTGAATTGTTAGGAAAATTCTCCCAAAATGACCTGTGACTTAAACACAGTCTCTTTATTTCCCTTGATTTTTAGAGTAATTATGATTATTATTTTATGAATTAGTGAGTAACTTAAAATCAAATTTCTAAGGAGTGAAAATGGCAAATTTATGGGAAGACATCACCAAAACTATTAGAGAAGGGGTAGACACGTTAGTCGAAAAAACCGAAGAGTTCACAAAAATTGGAAGAATCAAAGTTGACATAGTAAACATTAAGAGGAGAATTGAAAAAAACTTTACCGATCTCGGTGGAAAAGTCTATCATTTGCTTGTGGAAGAAAAGAAGACCCAAATAGCAGACGACAAAGAAGTGAACGATGTGATCGAGCAGATTAAGAATCTTGAAAAAGAGCTTCGCCAAAAGGATGTGGAGCTTGCAAAAGTAAGAACAAAAGGAGCATCTAAAGAAAAAGCCAAACCTGCGCCTAAACGAAAACCAGCTCCAAAAGCTAAACCAAAGTCTTCCGCCGCACCAAAATCTCGCAGTGACAATTCAAAAGCCGAAGCGAAATAATGATCTTTTGGAGGTTGGATGTGGAAATGTAGATTTCTGAGAGCGATTGATTTTACTGTCATATTTTATGTTATTAATTCAAATTTTTGTTTCATAGGCGGTAAAGTAGTATCCGCTCAAAACGGCCAAACTTCCAGAATTATCGAACCTTCCTATGCCGAGTTCCAGTCCGAAGTTTCTATTGTGGCTGTGGGGGATGTTATGTTGGGCTCCTGGGTAACACCGTTACTAAACAAAGAGGGCTCTCTTTATCCTTTTGAGCCAACCTTAAGCGTATTAAAAAGTGGGGATGTAACTATTGCTAATTTGGAAGCACCTTTCACGGTAGATGGCGAACCGTTTGAAAAGAAGTTTAATTTCAAAGTTCCTCCAAAATATGCCTATGGTTTAAAAGAAGCAGGATTTACCGTGGTTACTTTAGCGAATAATCATATTATGGATTTTGGGGAGACAGGTTTATTCTCAACGATGTGCGCGCTTGAATACGTTGGCGTCCAATACTGTGGCGCTGGCTGGAATTTGGAACAGGCAGTCAAACCTGCAGTGGTTGAAATAAGCGGTAGAAGAATCGCTCTTTTTGGTTATTCCATGACCTTTCCTAAAGAATTTTATGCCACAGAAGACAGCAGCGGTACCGCTTATCCGGTTCCAGATTTAATGGTCGGAACTCTGAAAGCTTGGGAAGATTCAGTAGATTTTACGGTAGTCTCGTTTCACTGGAGCGCTGAGAAATTGGACATTCCAAAAGATTATCAAATTTATTTTGCCCACTTAGCCATTGACAGTGGAGCTGATTTGGTTCTGGGGCACCATCCGCATGTACTGCAAGGAATTGAGCTTTATAAGAATCGGCTAATAGCTTATAGCCTTGGAAATTTTGTTTTTGGCTCGTACAGCAAAGACGCAGTAGCCAGCATTATGTTAAAAACTTATTTGCATGATGACGGATTGTTTTATGCCCAATGTATTCCCATAAATGTAGACAATCGGGAGGTTGAATTCCAGCCAAGAATCTTAAATGGAGATCGCAAAGCAGCGGTCATAAAAAAGCTACAAAGGTTAAGTCTAAATTTGAATAGCGGAAAGAATCTTATTGAAGACTCAGGTATGATTTTTGGCGAATGGGGTTCTTTTTACGATGAATGGCTGCAGGAAACGGTAGTCAGTTCTTACTGGAATTTCTTTTTCAAAAGTGAATTATCCATAGAATCTAATACGAAAGTTTCAAGTCAGACGAATAATTCCAGCTCGAACTCTACTCATTGATAGCATCTCGTCGTCTTAAAATTATATGATTAGTTTAAAAGGTCTTGTTTCTGTGGGATTTCCATTTCTGTGGGCTAAAAGATAGGTTCAATTGACTAAATTTGTACAAATTTCTCAATAGGATTTGGAAATGGAATTAAAAATCCATGATCAGGAAATCCTTTTGCAAGAGCTTTGGAAGAGTCGACGGCTGTTTACGCAAGAATTGCGGACAACCTCGGGCAAAGCGGTTGAAGTTATTTTTGCGGGTGCTGAAAATACAGACTCTGGTCCTGATTTCAAAGACGCGGTCATCAAGCTCGAGGGCAAACTTTTGAAGGGCGATGTTGAAGTACATTTAGATTCATCCGGGTGGTACTCTCATGGACACCATAAAGACCCCGCTTACAACAAGGTTATTTTGCATCTTATTTCTAATCAAACAAAAAATGATCCAGCCATAGAAAGAGAAGATGGCGTCCAGGTTTCGCAGATATACCTAGATATTGATCTGTACAAATCGAGTTCTTGGACAAAACTAAGACAACCTGTGCAGCTATCAAAATCATCGTCTTTGGTGGTAGAAACTTGTCCATTGAGCCGTGTGGAGGTTGTCAAAATTTTGGCGACCATCAACAAGGCCGGGGAGCGGCGACTGACAGAGAAAGCCGCGCAGTTGCGTGAAGATTTGGCCACAATGTCTTGGAATCAAATGATCTACAAAAAGCTACTTGAGGCTTTGGGTTATTCAAAGAATCAAATTCCTTTCCGAAAATTGGCTCAATTAATCCCTTTCGACATGGTTTGTCAAGAGATGCATTGGGTGCCAGAGGAGGTGGCTTTGAAGAAGTGTAGTGCTTTACTTTTTGGCGCCGCCGGATTACTTCCTTCGCAAAACAAAAAAACACCGGAAATTCTAGATGCGGAAACTTTAGATTACATTGCTCCATTAGAATTCCTGTGGGACCAAGTTTCTCATCGTTTGGAAATCAAAGCTATGGAGTCACACGAATGGCAATTTTTTCGACTGCGGCCTCAAAATTTTCCTACCCGACGAATTGCTGGAATGGTGCAGCTTCTATTTAAGTTTTATCGAAGTGGTTTTTTGGAGGGATTTCTTAAGATTTTCTATGGAAATTCAACGAAACATGATAAACTAATAGCAGAACTTGAAGCGGTGTTAATCATAAATGCCGAAGGTTTCTGGTCCAACCATTTCCGATTTGAAAAAGAGAATAAAAACGTACTACCGCATAGAAGTTCTGCCCTTATTGGCAGAGAGCGAGCAAGAGATATTGTAGTCAATATTATTTTCCCAGCAGTGTATCTGTACAGTTCCGAATCGAACGATGGTATGTTAAACAATTTAGTTCGGGAAGTCTTTACCAAATATCCAAGACTTTCTGAGAATTCCATTACCAAGGCTATGAGGTACCAGTTATTTACCATGCAAAATAAGAAATCGTCAGCTATAAAATCAGCCAGCCAGCAGCAAGGATTAATTTATTTACACAAATCACACTGCCGGCCTCTAAAATGCCAAGAGTGCTTAGAATTATCTCATTAGCATTTAGTTATTTTCCAAAGCGCCATTATTTTCCAAGGTGCCTTGCAGAACTATCCGGTACTCTCCAGTATCTTGATTAACACTTTCTAATATTGCCTTGCACTGAGACGAATTACTTAGCATTTCGATGATATGTCTTTTCAAGGTCTCCGATGAGATTTGTGGTGTTAGTAATTCATCCAGCTCATTTAGATTCAGTTTTGTCATAGGTGTGTCTCCAATTGATTTGATGAAAAAGCAGGACGTAGTTATTGCGCATTACTTATTTGATTTATATTATCGGGGGGTAGTCGGTTTCCTTGAAGAATTATTTCAAATTGATATGCGGTTATAAATTAAATTCTATTTTTCTTCAATTCTTGATGAAGGTGGTAGTTTTCAATGAATGTGAATTGAAATGTCATGAAATATTACAGAAACTTGTTTGACACGTCGTTAATAATAAAAATAGGTAAGGTAAAAAAAACACTTGACTTTTTCAGTTTAAACTTTATTTTATGGTGATACAGAAATAGGAAGCAGAGAAATTTTAACCCTACCTTCTTAGAGGAATCTGACTGGCAATTGTTTAGATGAAAAATATTAGATCAGCTATACCTTTCACTATTATCTTGTTTTTGGGATTAGATTTTCTAATCGCAGGAACCATCATTCTTGACTTTCACGGTGAACCTGGATACAATAAAGTAACCCTCAAATGGACCACCCAAAATGAAATCAACTTAAAAGGGTTTGACGTGCAGAGGGCTCTTGACAACAAAAATCCCAAAGATTTTAGAGTGATTGGTTTTGTTAAAGCCACAAGTGAGAAGAAAGATAAGAAAAAATATACTTACGAAGATAAATCGGTTTTCAAACAATTCGATCGTACTTTCTATTATCGACTGAAAATCGTAGATAAAGATGGTTCATTTTCTTATTCAAAAGAGATTTCGGTTACCCCTACTATCTCAAGTGCGCGACAAACCTGGGGTAGCATAAAAGCGATGTTTCGATAAGTGATAGAATCGTTTCTACAGCCGAAAGGACCATACGGCGGTGTAACATGAAAAAGGGCAGCGTAGCGGAGGAACGCTGCCTTTTTTCATGTTAGCCTGGCACTAACTCACCAAACGATACTTGGTATCCTTAATTTTTTCGATAATAATCTTTGCCCCCCAGTGCATATTGACGAGGTCTCTAAAAGGGGTTGCGTCGATGCGGTAATGGCTGTGGGGTTTCTTGGGACCTTGACACCAGCATTCTACGGCCTCCACATAGGTGTCGAATTCTTTGTTGCTGACTTTCAATTTGAATTGCTTACCAACTTTTGGGAAAAAATCTAAGTCCCTTTTCTGAATCATTATATATTTTTGTCCAGCTTCTTCGGCCGAGAGTTTACGTTTAAAGCGATTTTTTTCAGCCGCCATTTTACCTCTCCTTAACTCTATGAAATCTTTTGGTTCATAATAGAAATATTAAATAAAAAAGTCAAGTCAAAAAGCGTAAAGGATGGTGCAGAGCATTGCAAAGATTTTTACTGCGATTTGGCTAAAGGCTTTGTTGATTCTTTTTTGGAATATTCGAAAGCAACAATTGTATATATTTTGAAGCCCAACAATGAGGATATTAAGCTCCCAATCACGGCTTCCCTTTCAAGAAAATCATACTTGCGTCGATATTTCCATTGTAAGAAAAATGCACGGCGACTCGGAAATATCGGCGCAATTCTATTTTACAGCAGCAATTTCTCCAAGGTTGTATGCTTTGAATATGAAATACCTCAAATTAAGAAGACACCCCTAAAACTCTAAGCAGCCTCTGTTCAACTTCTTCAAGCGTTCCTACACCAGGTATTTTCCTAAGGAGTCCTTTTTTTTCATAAAATGGAATGATGGGCTCTGTTTGCTGGTGGTATTTTGCTAAACGGGTTTTTACGGTCGCCTCCTTATCATCTTCTCTTTGAATGAGGCGGTGCAAAATTGAGTATGATGGGGGATCAAATTTCAAATGATAAATTTTGCCCGTCTCTGGATCTATTCTTCTACCTGTATTTCTGATAATAATTTCTTCGTCAGGGACTTCAATTAAGGGTACATGATCAATCTGGACATTGGATTTGTTGAGGGCTTGGTCCAGGGCTTCAGCCTGAGGTAAGGTTCTTGGAAAGCCGTCCAGTAGAAACCCTCTCTTACAATCTGGTTGTGAAATTCGCTGCATGATCATTTGAATAACCAAAGCATCTGGAACCAGGGCGCCTTTGCTCATATAACCGTGTGCTTTCTTACCGAGTTCGGTTCCTCTTGAAACTGCTTCCCGTAACATATCCCCAGACGCAATATGTGGAATGCCTATTTTTTTCACAATTCTCTTTGCCTGCGTTCCTTTACCTGAACCAGGCGGACCGATAAGAATGATTCGCAACTCGTCTCCTTATATTGTTTTTAAGTATCTTCAGATGAACAAAGCTTTGAGCGTTTATTAAATGAACAAAAAAAATTAACAAAATGCAACTATCAAATCAAAGGGCATGGACTAAAATGGATTCTGTGGTTGGTTCTTTTGCTGTAACAATAAAGAAAATTTTTCTACTTCTGCGCATTTACGCATAGACAGACGCGATTGATGGTCATCCATGTATGTGAAAAACGGTTGCTGTGGCCAATGAATGTAGAACGGAGATAACTGTCGGCTGCAAGGGCTGGGAAAAAGATTGCAGGTCAGAGGATGGAATGAAAATATATAGCACACGGATGACACGGATTACGCTGATTTTCACGGATTTTTATTTCCGCTTTTCTTACTGAGTAATTCTGATTGTACCATGATTTTTTTGTTGAAATTGAGAGAAAAATATTTTACAATAATGTCAACAAATTATGAACATAAAATCGGGTGACTTTAATTTGACAGTGACAATTCAAGTATAACCATAACGATAGGCAAAACAATTATGGGCAAAACTATTTCAATAAACTATCCAATGACGTTGATGATTTAATCAATTTTTGGCAACGTTATCTACCAAAATTAAGGACTTACGTAGCCTATATTGCCGAAAAGAGAGGTAAATCAACCACGTCATCAATTAGGTATTGATTAAATACTACCTAAATTAACTATTGAAACGATACATTAACATTTGTTCATTTCTTTTTTTGAATTTAATTGTTTTGCCCTAAATAGTTTTGCCTTTCGGATTGAACCTGAATAGTTGCACTTTGCCATACAAAACCCATATATTGAAGTTTATACGGTTTTCCCGACAGACTATAAATTTTCATAATTATAGATTTTCTAACACCCGCTTTGGCTGGTCTAAGTATTAGTTTAGGCGTGTAGGAAGAATAACACTAATGGAGCAAATATGAAAAGCGAAAGGTGTATTGTTTGTTTAAATGCTAAAGGAGCACGTGTTTGTATAATTAATGATAATTCATTAATCTGTTCTATTTGCTGTGCAAAAACAAGAAACTGCAATTGTGAAGGCTGTATTTATTACGCTCAGGCAGAGAAATACGCGAAAGAAAAAGCACTGAAGCAAAAATCTAAGAAATTCATTATGGCCATTGATCCAGAAGTAAATGAGAAAGTGGATCAAGCTTTGGCGATGGCTGAAAAAGGAAAAAAACAATCAGGTGAAAAAATCCTCACCGAACTGCTTAATGAGCATCCTCATATTGATATGGTACAGTATGGTATGGGTGTAATATGTCTGATGCAAGGCTATTATGATAGAGCTCTTAGCTATTTTGATAAGGCAATCGAAATCAACCCATATTTCGTCGAAGCTTGGTTTAATAAAGGTGCCGCTCATCAGAAAAGACTGGAATTACGCGAAATAATAAAAGCATATCAGAAAGTGGTGGAATTGGGAGATCCCTCAGAAGATTTTGTCGGTCATGCAAAGAGTTTTGTCATAGACTTCGAAAAACAAATTAGAGAAACCTGTGGTCTCAGTTTGGATGGTTATTTTGAGGCGATGGATATATTTAATGATGCTTACGCAGCTATGGAAAAAATGGAATGGCGGAAGGCGGTGGCAGGTTTTAGAAAAGTTCTAGCATTGGATCCTCAACATACACAATCGTATGGTAATTTGGGTATCTGTTATGCACATTTAGGTTGTAAACAAGAGGCTCTTAATGCACTGGATAAAGCCTTGGAGCTAGACCCTAAATATGAACCTGCTATAGTCAATCGTAAAGTGATAACTTCGCTTGAAGAAGGTGAAGAGTTATCCATAGAAAAATTTGTGTCAGTTGATTATTATAAAGATTATTCATTGGAAAAGAGATCCCTAATTAGAAGGATGTTTGGATGATAACAAAAGTAGTATTAAGTAGTGTAATTTTGAAGTGGTAAAGCGATTAGCATCCTCTTTAGCCTAACAAAAATTCACGGAAAATCAACCCCTGTGGGAAGATCATGGCTGTAACCAAAGTCGAAATTCGACGTGGCACCTACTATGATTCACTCGTTCTGATGGAATTACAGGTTTCCTTGATAGCCCGGCCCGGCATCATCAACGCTGGGGTCATGATGGGGCTGGCGGCCAACAAGGATTTACTCAAAAAGAACGGCCTTTTGACCAAAGAAGCCGAAGCTGCTTTGCCTGATGACCTCATTATCAGCATCGAAGGTGATGACGATGCTGCGGTCGAAGCCGCGTTGGCTGACGTGGATAACTTACTTTGTCGCCGACGTACAATTGGAGAACAGGAGTACCGGCCCAAAAGCATCGAAGCAGCGGCTAAGATGTTGCCCGCTGCAGCGTGGGTGCTCATTTCTGTACCGGGACGTTATGCTGCAGACGTGGCTCACGAGGCGCTGCGTTTGAAGAAAAATGTCTTTCTTTACAGTGATAATGTGACGCTGGAAGATGAAATCTTATTAAAAAAAGAAGCCAGTAATCAAGGTCTGTTGCTTATGGGTCCGGATTGTGGAACGGCTATTGTTAACGGCATTGGGTTCGGTTTTGCCAACCGTGTGCGTCGGGGACCGATTGGCCTGGTTGGGGCGTCGGGAACGGGCTTGCAGCAGGTCACTGCCCGGATTCACCAGTTGGGTAGCGGCATCACTCATGCTCTTGGAACTGGCGGACGAGACCTCTCCAAGGAGGTCGGCGGAGTGACCGCTCGACAGGTGCTGGACCTGCTCCAACGTGATCCCGATACCAGGGTCATCGTTCTCATCTCCAAGCCCCCGGCACCTGAGGTGGCTTCGGTGCTGCTGCGAAACGCACGGCTAACCGGCAAGCCGGTTGTTGTCAATTTCATTGGATATTCCTCACCTGTCGGCAGCGAGAAGGGAGACAATCTGCATTTTACCCCTTCCCTGGACGAAGCTGCGGAACTGGCCGTTAGACTGGCGACGTCAACTGCCGTCTCGACTCCGCGCGAGCAATCGCAAGTAAGCTCCTTGGCCCAGGGCCAGCTCTATCTGCGTGGCCTCTTTTCCGGCGGCACGCTGGCTCATGAAAGCTTGCTCATTTTGCAAAACTATCTACCAGTCATCTATTCCAACATCGCGCTGAAAACAGAACACAAACTAGCCGATTCATGGGTTAGTCAAGGTCATACCATCATCGACCTTGGTGAAGATGAATTCACAGTGGGCCGGCCCCATCCAATGCTGGACAACTCCCTAAGGCTGGAGCGTTTTCGGCAGGAAGCTGACGACTCCACAGTCGCCATCATATTGATGGATGTTGTTCTGGGCTATGGGGCGCATCCAGACCCCGCGAGTGAACTCGCACCGGCTATTTCCGAAGCCCGCGCCCGTGCCAAAGCTGCTGGACGCGAGTTAGAAATCGTTGTGGTAGTTGTTGGCACGGATGAAGACCCACAAGACCTTGCATCCCAAATCGAACGATTACAGGCCGCTGGGGCGCGCGTCGAGACCAGTACCAGAGCTGCGGGCACTTATGTTGGTCAACGCTTGCAGGCCATTGGTGAACCAAAGCAACTACCTGCGGTCGACCTGGCGGTTTTGCAGCAATCAGTAGAAGTCATTAACGTCGGCTTGGAGTCGTTCGCCGCAAGTATCTCCGCACAAAAGGCTTCAGTGATTCACGTTGATTGGCGGCCACCTGCCGGTGGTAATGACAAGCTGATCTCGATTTTGAAGCGAATGAAGAAGAAATGACGAACCTTGATTGCACGCAAAGACGCTAAGACGCCAAGAATGCGCAAAGGTGTTCTATTTCATGAGAAACAAATCTTGACTTACTTGCAGCAGACAGGGAACAAACTCGGCTTGCTGCTGAATTTCAATGTTCCCGTGATGAAGGATGGCATTCACAGAGTAGTCATGGGACTGGAAGAGTAACACTTTCTTTTTTTGTTCGTCTTGGCGCTATCTTTGCGTCTTAGCGTCTCTGCGTGAATATTTTTTCCTTTTTGCATTAATAAAGCTGTTAACAGACTAAGGAGTCAATTATGGACATTGAACAAGCCAACAAAGAAGCGACCGAAAGAATGATGGAAGCCCGGGCGGTATTGATTGGATTGGGCAAGGCTAAGGATGTCATACCCGGGATGCGAGACAATCTACTACTGCATGCCGGGCCGCCGATAACCTGGGCACGAGCCTCCGGTCCGATGCGAGGGGCCATTACCGGCGCACTCATCTTCGAAGGCCAGGCTAAGGATGAGAAGGAAGCACGAACCCTGGTCGAAAGTAAAGAAATCGAGCTTGAGCCCTGTCACCACCATCAAACAGTTGGTCCCATGGCTGGCGTCACATCGCCCTCCATGTCGGTGTATATCATTGAGAACGAAACCCATGGTAATCGAGCATTTTCCAATTTGAATGAAGGGTACGGCAAGGTGCTGCGTTACGGGGCCTTCGATGCGGAAGTACAGAATCGGCTGAAATGGATGGAGGAAGTGATGGCTCCAGTCTTGAAGGATGCTATCGAGGCGAGCGGCGGAATTGACATCAAGGCGCTACTTTCGGAAGCGCTCCACATGGGTGATGAGGGACATAATCGCAACAAAGCCGGGTCGATTTTGTATCTGAAAGCGCTCGCTCCTCATATCGCCAAAGTGAGCAAAGACAGCAAGGTAAGCGCCCAAGTGCTGCAAGCGATTGGAGAAAATGCGTTGAGCGTGCTCAACCCTGTGATGGCAGCCTGTAAAGTCATGGCTGATGCAGCGCACGGCATTGCTGGAAGTACCATCGTTACAACCATGGCTCGCAACGGTACCGATTTTGGCATTCGAGTCAGCGGCCTGGATGACCAGTGGTTTACTGCTCCGGCCCAGATTCCTAAGGGACTCTACTTCCCAGGCTACGGCGATAAAGATGCGAATGCCGATATCGGCGACAGCACCATTACGGAAACGGCAGGCATCGGAGGGTTTGCCATGGCCGCGGCGCCGGCCATTGTGACCTTTGTCAGCGGCACTCCCAAGGATGCCCTGAATGCCACCATGGAAATGTACGAAATCACCTGCACGGAGCATAAGTATTTCACTATTCCACAGTTGGGGTTTCGAGGTACCCCCACGGGCATTGACATACGTAAGGTGGTTGAAACCGGTATTACACCGCGGGTTAATACTGGTATCGCTCACAAAGATGCGGGTATTGGCCAGATTGGCGCAGGCTTGGTTCGCCCGCCAACCGAGATTTTTGAAGCAGCCTTGGTGGCATTTGCTGAAAAATATGAAATTTAGAAGATTGGGAAAGGTAGGAAATCCTTAGGGGCTTAGTGCTCGTACATCGACAATTTTCTGTCGAAATGTTGAAACGCTTAAATTCTAAATTCGAATCTCGAAATCCGAAACAATACCGAAACTCAAAATTCAAATGCTGCAAACAATCTCGGTTCTTATGGTTAAAGAAGACATTTGAAAAACTTTGCGGAGTCTTTGCGTCTCTGCGCCTTTGCGTGCGGCCTTTCTCTGTTTGGTTCCCCGATAAAAAGCATCGGGATCAAAGGCCGGCTCATCCGGGTTAGTCTGCTGCGAGTTAAATCTTCGTTTATTTTGCAAGGAATTTTGTGCCAACCTAATCACATTCTTACGACGCCGAGTCATTAAGCCATTCAAGTCATTTGCCTTCGGCGTCATTATTGAGAGGTGCGAAATTAATTTTGCGATTTGCATTTTGCATTTTTCAATTTGCAATTGCGGCTCCGCCGCGCTAAGGTAGTTGGCGCACATAGACACACAATGAATGCGTGCCAACGTTATTGATTCACAATCAACATGATGAATTTGGCAATTTGATAAATCTGTTAACATCTGACAAGCTCCCATTCATCCGCCGCACTGGATTCGACTTGGGAGAA
>JBHIAW010000072.1:0-14063 GCA_046758765.1 bacterium | reverse complement strand
CAAAAAAAAGCGGAGAGGCTGGGATTCGAACCCAGGGTAGACGTAAGCCTACAACGGCTTAGCAGGCCGCTGCCTTAAACCACTCGGCCACCTCTCCGAGAATTGCTTAATTATTATTGATTATTGACTAATGCCAAGAGAGCAGGGTCAGGATGAACGTGCCGCAATTCTGCTCAAAAACAATCAATTATCAATAGTCAATAATCAATCGCAAAGCGGAGGGCGAGGGATTCGAACCCCCAAGGGCTTACGCCCGGCGGTTTTCAAGACCGCTGCCTTACCAATTAGGTCTAGCCCTCCAAGGTCGCTATTAAATATACAAATTATTATTTCACAAGTCAACCGCTTTTTGTAGCTGAGGCAACACGACCACACGACGCCCCGTCATTCTGGAAGAATCTTCTTAATAAACAGTGCCTCACCTCCAATCAAAAAGGATTCCCCCTGAATGACAAGCACCGCAGAGTCTGACTTTTCACACAGATTGCACGCTCGGAATGACATAAACGTATGTTCAGACGGCTAAATCCTTACAAACATTTTGCCTGAAAGCTGCTTAATTACATCCTTAAACTCTAACGATAATAGAATTGATAGGACTTGTGACGTAGGTTTACCCGACTCCAAAGCAATGGCATCAACGTGTTTCGGTTCATGGGAAAGACACGCAAGTAAGATGTTTTCTTCTGCGGTCAAGATTGCTTCGTTGACCCTTGGCTTCTCCTTGTCTAAATACATTTTCAATTTGGGCAAAAGCTCATCGATTATGTCATCGGCAGAAGTTATTAATTTTGCTCCTTGTTTAATCAAGTCATTGGTGCCACAGCTTTTTGGACTGTCAATATTACCTGGAACAGCAAATACTTCACGATTTTGTTCCAAAGCCATAGCAGCCGTGATAAGCGCGCCACTTTTTTCGCCAGCCTCAATTACCACCGTACCTAAGCTTAACCCACAAATTATTCGATTTCTTCGTGGAAAGTTCTTCCATTCAGGGTCGGTACCCAATGGAAATTCAGACACAACAGCTCCATGAGAGATAATTTTCTCCGAGAGTTTTTTGTTCTTACCCGGATAAATCACATCGACTCCGGAGCCCAACACAGCAATGGTCCGACTCCCAGCTCTTAAGGCATAAGTATGAGCCAATGTGTCGATGCCGTAGGCCAGTCCACTAACAATTGTAAGACCTCTGCGGGCTAAGTCCGTAGCTATCTTTTCTGTTGCTAATTTCCCATAATTACTTGGCTGACGGGTTCCTACAATTCCAATAGAGTAATTATCTTCCTTTCTTAAGTCCCCTAACACAAATAAGACAGCCGGGGGATCATAAATATGTTTAAGCTGTTCTGGATATTGCTCATCCCAAAAAGTGATCAATTTTGCGCCGCATTTTTTCAATTTTCTTAGCTGTTCCTTTGCAAAGTTACTGCCGTCTGACTTCTTGATGCTTTCAGCCGTTGTTGTGTCAATGCCATCAACAGAAATTAATTCTGCAATGGATGCTTGAAAAACATGTGAAACTGTTCTAAATCGGCCAATTAGTGCACGTATTCGGCTTGATCCAATTCCTGCAATAGAAAGCAGCCTTAGAATATCTTCTTGATCAATCGTCATTGAAAACTTTTTGGTTCGAATAAGATTTGAGATTCTGCAGCTCCTGCCAGATTAAATCCTTCAGTTGGGTTAAACCTTCTCCTGTGACACTTGATATTCTATTAAGAGGAGCCGCAACGACTTTTCCAAGCGTTCGAAGGTCTCGCGAATGGCACAAATCTATTTTAGTAACAGCAACTACGTGGGGTCGTTGGAGTAACCCGGGATTATATTTTCTTAACTCCTTTTGTAGCGTAAAATAGTCTTCTTCCAAGTTCTTGCTAGTACAATCCACCAAAAACACTAAGACTTTTGTTCTCTCAATATGACGAAGAAACTCAATGCCCAAACCTTTCCCTGAATGAGCGCCTTCGATAAGACCGGGAATATCTGCCAAAACAAAACTTCCTTCATCTCTACATTGCACCCTCCCCAAATTAGGTTGAAGCGTTGTAAAAGGATAATCCGCAATTTTAGGCTTGGCCGCAGAAAGTCGCGACAACAATGTAGACTTGCCAGCATTTGGTAAACCAACCAAGCCCACGTCCGCAATGAGCTTTAGTTCCAATTCCAATACCTTTTCTTCTCCCCATTCCCCCGGTTCCCAATCACGGGGGGCTTGATTAGTGGGGCTTACAAAGCGAGCATTTCCGCGGCCGCCTCTTCCTCCTTTAGCTGCAATAATAAACCGGCCGCCTTCAACCAAATCACCCATAATGGCACCAGTGTCTTGGTCCTTAATGACGGTTCCCAACGGTACTTTGATAATCTTATCTTTCCCATTTTTCCCATGTTTATTGCCTCCCTTTCCGTGTTCCCCTCTCTGTGCCTGAAAATGAGGCTGAAACTGAAAATCAAGTAAAGTTGACAAGTTAGAATCGGCCATGATAATAATGTTCCCACCTTTACCACCATCGCCACCATCTGGTCCACCTTTGGGAATGTATTTCTCCCGACGAAAACTTACACAACCGCTACCGCCATGACCTGCCTTAACAAATATTTTGACTCGGTCAATAAACATTTATTCAATAAGACGTAGTGATAACAATTTCAAAAAATCTCAGCAGAGTATTCTATTTCATATCCTATTTTAAGAAAAATAGAGAGTAAAATCAAACAGTTTTTCATTTGAAGATGTAAGGAGGGAGACTCTTATAAAGGCAAATAGAACTGGCTAAGAAACGGAATCGAATATTAAATTCTACTTAATCTTAAAGTGAATGACTAACTAAAAGTTTTTTGTTTAAAAAAAGCAACCCTTTTCTTTCTGGTATCAAGTTCCAATTTCCTAAGATACTTTCTCATTTCAAACCAGCCAAGTTTTATATTGCCAAATCGAGGGCTGTTAAGTGTCTTTATGATTTGCAATGTACCTGCTTCGGGATTTTCAATAACAATTTGACAAATGTTTTGTTCAAGGGTATCTGATTCAGGCTCTACAGCAGCTTTGTGCTCGGCTTGCGCTTGCAAAACATTGGGTTCGGTCTTGGAGGCCACTTGGACATCGTTATTATTCTTATTCTCGTGGCCAACAGAGGATTTTAGATCCAACTCGGAGCGTGTATTCAGATCAAAATCACTAATAGCTTCCTCCAAGGTATCAAAGGCTTTGAGGATATAGTGGAACTCCAAAAGTTCAAAGACTTCATATACATCAGGTATCATTCGCACCAATTTCAAGTCGCCGCCTTTTTCACGAATTCCTTTGATTTCACTGATAAATATTCCCCAGCCCGCGCTACTAATGTAGTCCACATTGCCCAAATCAATAATGATATTGTAACAATTAGATTTAATAATAGAAGATAAAGAATGCTCAAGTTCCGCGGATGTGGTTGTATCGATATATCCGCCCACCCTTATTACCGCAATATCTTGATTCAAACCTGCCTTTTCTACAGCAACTTGTATACCTTCCATGGAAAACTCCCAATAAGGTTATTTTACTATTATTACATAATGCACTTCAAATATAATAGATACGGGTTTAAAAGTCAATAGAAACTAAAGAGAAAATCTGTTAATTTTGTCAATGATTTTGGATTACTTCATTTGTAATGCCTTCTTAATCTTTTTCATAATATCTGTTCGCTCTGGATTTATTTCTAGTACCTTTTTCCATTCTTCCACAGCATGTTTATAGTCACCTCGATTGGCGTAAATGACTCCCATATTCTCATAAGCTGTTACGTCTTCGGGATCCATTTGCTTCACTCTTTGATAAGCCTTTGCAGCTTCAGAATACATTTTGTTTCTAAAATAGGCGTTTCCTAATATGCTGTGGGCTTCTTTAAAATCGGGATATATTTCAATGACTCTCCTAAACTCCTTTATGGCATTTTCATAATCTTTACTTTTATAGTATTTGATCCCACTGATTAATACCTTTTCTTTATTCTTTGAGTCATATTCTGATCTGTCAACCTCCAGATTCGGTTTTTCTGATTCTGAGCTGTCTTTTGTTGTTTCTCCAATACTTGTTTGGCTCTGGTTATTTTCAATCTCAATTGAGCTTGAACTCTCATCTTTGGAACTTAGCACATCTGAGTCTTGAGATCGGACCGTATCAGCTTCATCAAATGATTCGGAAAATGAGACCATTTCATCATCTAACGATTTGAGCAAATCCGAGAATGAAACGCTATTTCCTCTTTCTTCATCTTCTTCGCTGCCAACTTCCGAACTTATTGTATCTTTAGACGCGATATCGGAATTAGTGTTGAAATCCTCATTGTCATCATGTGTAACCAACTCTTCTACTGAAGAAACCGTTAAGTCTTCCTCAAAAATATTTGCTTCGGCTTGGTCTTTGACTTCTTCATCTTGAGAGAAATCAACGTTGCCAACATTGGTACTGTCACCACCATGGATTACCTCTGGATGAGGAGTCTCTTCCTCCTGCAAAATAGTTCCTCCCTCAAACAGCTCTTCAAATGACATTTCATCTTCATGGATAGTCTCGGGGATTTCTTCTTCCTGCGGTGCTGCGGGCTGTTGCTCTTCCTCTGGTAATTCGTAATCGGAGTCTAATAAACTAGTTTCAGACACGAACTCTTCAAATGAATCGTGGGATTCTTCCAGATCTTTTGCTGTGATCTGCTCGTCTTCTTCAAGGATTTCCGCGCTTATCTCTGGCTCCTTATTTTGCTCATCCCTTTCATCTACACTATTTTTAGATAAAACCTCCTCAATGGATGCATCGATGAGCGAGTCCGCTTCTATTTGTAAGTCGGAATCTAGCTCTTTGATAGCATATGTTTCATCAACCGTATCTTCTGTGTCTGAAGGCTCAAAAGAGAGTTCGGTTGACTCTTCTATTTCCTCACCCCTCAATTTCTGAATATCGGTAGGCTCCTCTTTTTCTTTATCTGTGACAACTCGACGCGAAATTCCCTCATCCGTGTCCGGAAATCTCACTTCCCTATCTATGATTATTTTGCCATCAAGAGTCAGCATAGGAGTGCCCGGGGGCTTCAGTCTTCTGCGACCTTTCTTACCTTTCTCAACAAAGGCCACCCGAAGTTGACGCGTGTTTAGTCTACTTCTTACCAACTCTTCATAAATCTTGCTTTCGCTAATCTGGGTATAACCATACTTTTCTGTATTTAGTTCAGTGCTAATTCTACTGGCTCCGTATTCCGGATGATTGGATATAATATCAAATATCTTGGTCTTCTCTTCAATACTAAGATGCTTTGCTTCTACGGATACTTCTTCATCAATTTCGAAAGCATCAATACCTTCTTCTTCAAAGATTCGTTTGTACTTATTATAATAAGCGTATGTCGTGATACCTACGCTCTCACATGCTTCACGAATACTCTTCCCGTCAGCAATTAAACAGTGGGCTTCTTTGGCTCTTCGAAGCTCACTTTTTTGTGGCGAGGATTCTTCTTTGATAGCCACTAAGGTAATGTCATCAAACTGTGGGTTGCCTTCAGTAAATGAATATATCCTCTCTTTGAGCTTTTCTACAAATGGGTCTACTGGCAAGCGTCCATACTCACGAAAAACTTTGAGTAATCGCTCTTCACCAAAAAGCTCGCGCTTAGAGTTCATCGCTTCTGTTATACCATCGGTATAAACCAAAAGAATATCATCCTCAGCTAACTGTATCGTATCCGATTCAATATATCGTCGAAACAGGTCTTTTTCAGGTAATTGGATTCCAATCGGAAATCCTTTTGGATTCAGATAATAGGTCTTTTTCGTGCTCCATCGATACAGGATCATTGGGTTATGTCCGGCGCTAGCGTAATTAATACGACGCTTTTTTGAATCAATTATCAAGTAAAAAATAGTTACAAACATACCCTTTTTGATGTCACCGCTAACAAAAGCATTAACCCTCGCGAGTACTTCAGCCGCATCTTTAACACCTCGAGCCTCTGTTCGAAGGGCTGTTCTGATCATAGTCATTACAAGAGAGCCTGGCACTCCTTTTCCAGAGACATCAGCCACAGCGATGCCCAAAGCATCTTTATCGACTTCGACAAAATCGTAATAATCACCGCCGACCTCCTTGGCCGCTTCATAAAAAGAGGCAATTCCATAGCCTTCTAAGTCAGGAAACTCCATAGGTAGCAGGGTCTGCTGAATTTCCTGAGCTACCTGCATTTCCTTTTGCAGACGTTCCTGATCGGCTAAGTGTTTTTGAGATTGACGAAATTTCTGAGTAATATCAGTAAATGCCTGAGCAATCTCACCGAGTTCACTAGTTGTGTCGATATCAATTTCGTCGTCAATCTCACCTTGCCCTAGATTCGTAATCCAGTCAGCCAGTTTACGGAACGGATTCAATACCAAATATATGAGAATTGCAACACCAATATAGCTTATTCCAAAAATGAATAGTGTTAATTTTAGGTTTTCTAGGCGAATGGCTGCTATTTCCTTCTCTGTTTCTTCAGCCGAAAATAATATATGAGCGGTTCCATAAATTCTGCCTATGCTTTTTATAACAATACGATTTTCAAATTCATATACATTTACATCATTATTTAAGCGATATTTATAGACACCCACACTAATGTCTTCAAAGTCATTTGGTCGGTTAAACTTTCCTAATAGTTCGCCTAAATTAGTGCTATAAGTAACCCTTCCAGTGCTGTCCTCCTCGATCGACATGCGATATATTCGATCTTTATACTCTTCATATATAGGATGGACGATGTCTTCGATAAATTCAAAATCCTTCTCTGGGGCCGAATTAATACGGTTTATGATTTGGCTGCAAGTGGCTCGCTCTCGAATAATGAATTCAGACAGGACATTGTCGTCTACATTAACATAAACATAAACATAGCCCATCGTGATAAATAATGAAATGATGCCAATAGTCCGAAAGTAAAATTTTGCTTTAAGGGAAAGCGGAATAGAAGTTACTGCGCGAACTAATTTTTTCTTTTGTGGGGCGTCTCGATATTTTGTTATTCGCAGCTCATTACCTTCTTCGGAACGCCGATAGTCAATGTCATCCATGACCTTGCGCATTATGAAAATACCTAAGCCGCCTTTTTTACCGATATCAATATATCGCTTTAGATTCGGCTCTTTGACCCGTTTTGGATCAAAATAAGTCCCTTGATCAATAATCACTATGGTGAGGCTGTTCCTTTTCACAATGGCCCGGATGGTGATGAAACCATCATGATCCCGGTAGGCGTGTCTTATGATGTTGGTGGCTGCTTCATCTATGGCTAATTTAAACGCATTTATGATCCTATCTGAAAATTTGTGTTTTTTGCCAACCTGCGTGACGAAATCACGCAAGTCGCCCAAATAATCAATATGGGCTGGTACTTTTAGTTGTTCTTTTTCTACTCGTCTTAACAAAGCAAAACCTATCTATTTTCTTTCAAACGGTCTTGTGCGTGATCAATTAAGTCCAAAATTCGCTTATTATACGGCTGTTCCTTTCTAATCTGTTCCAATATTTCTATGGCCTCTTTATACATTTTTTTCCGATAGAACTGATATGCACGAAGATACTTTGCATGAATATTAGGCGGCATCTCCTGAACTGTGGCTAAGGCTCTTGCTTTGGCTTCTTCAAAATACTTAAGCGCCCTCCGATCTTTGGGTTTGATCTTTAGTGCCCTTCCAAAATATGCCATGGCGTTTTTATATTCTTTATTAGCATAATAGCGAATGCCCTGCTCATAATTTTGGGTAAAATTGAGTTGTGCTTGTACGTATTTGATTCTTTTCTCAATATCTCTTCGTTCCTTATCCGATATCCCGGTACTTCTTAATTCATTTAACACAGCCAAGGCCTGAACATAATCGCCTCTGCGGGCTAAAGCATCCGCACGTCTGAGCATTTCTTTGATATTGCCTTGCAGTTGCTTTTCAGCCGTCTTAATATCGTTCATAATCTGGAGCCTTACATCTTCAACCCAGTCAGGTAAGTTGTCAGTCTCATTGGCTGTAATTCTATTTATCGCTAATTGCCATTCCCTAATCGCTCTGATGTAATCGCCATTTTTGAAAAACGCGATTCCTTTTTGCCGATGCTCCAGAATAAAGTCCTGAAGTTCCTGCTCCAAAGCCGATTTTTGCGCTTGTAAAATGATCTGTTTCTGCTCTTCTTTCTGCACAGAATCTCGTTGGGCGTCAGCGAGTTCCAACATTGTGCGGGACTCTTGCAATGCCAAATTGGCTGCTTCAACTCTACTGTCAGCTTCATCGTCGTGAATATTTTCACCTCTCAATCGCATGGCTACCTCCACAAGGGCATTAGCCGCTTCAAAAGCGTTTGAGAAGTCAACGTAAGCACTGAGGTAGTCTCCTTGGTGATATTTTTTACGTCCTTCTTCCATGTTATTTCTATACTCAATTTTCCGAGTAAACCACATCTGATTCTCAACTTGTAGCCGCATTTCTCTTTCACGACGTTCTCGGGCAATTTGTATCAATTCCGTTTTACCCTTACCAAACTCAATAGTAACAGAAAAACGATGGTTTGCGGAAAAATCTGGTCCATCAAACATCTTTCCAAAGGAGTAGTCGAAATGAAAATTGTTATAGGCAGCACCGGCACCAAAGACAACCTGCCCATCATTTATCCCCACGCGCAACATGGCTTGATTATGAAACGAGTATTCGGTACCCACCTGATACATCATCGGGGCGTTTCTGCTTTTGTTTATATCAAACAGCAATGTAAATGCGCTACTGCGCCCGTCTCCAAATCGCACCGCTTTAGCCAAACCCGCTTTGAGATTCATGGGAGAAGATTCAGAGGCATCTACTAAACGGGTCTTTGGATTTACGATATTTTGGATATTGACTCCCAATGAAAGATCACGCAAGATTGCACTGTCAAAGTCCGGTCGATATAAAATACCTAAATCTACGCCCACACCTGAATCTGACAGATTTTGTAGAGAGAAACTCAAGCTCTCAATCTTAACTGTTAGCCCAACGCTTAACCTGTTCTTCAGTTGCTTGGCATAAGCAAACAGAAATTGCTGCTGACTGAAGTCAAAATTAGCTCCAGGTTCAGCGAATGAACCTCTCTCTTCAATATCCCCTGTACCTAATCTCAACCAGCCAAACCCAATACTGCCAAAAGATACCGTAGGATACGCCAACCCTACATAACTAAAATTTGAACCGGCAATTAAATTTGTATAGTAGAAGCTGGCGCCCTTTTTCTCTAAAAAATCAAGACCAGCCGGATTCCAAAAAACAGCCGTTGCATCCTCGGACAAAGCAACATAAGCATTTCCCAAAGCCAAAGCACGGGCGCCTACACTTAAGAACGGGCTCTTCGTACCTCCTATGCCTAACTGCGCATAAGTGGGTGCAAAAATGAGTAGATTTATTATAAATAGAACGACCGCCCCAGATTTTCTCACCAAAGATTTGTACAATAATTTATCTAACATCAACTTTCTCACAAAATTATTTTGCGATTGCAATTTTTGTTATGGCCTTACCGCTGTTTGTAATAAGGACAGCTACATACACCCCATTCAAGACTTTTTGTCCTTTATCGTTGGTGCCATCCCAAGAAATATCACCGGAATGGTTTCCTGCTTTACCTTCGGGCTCAGTGGCATTGTATGTTTTGGTCCAAACTAATTCTCCTAAAAGAGTATAGATTCTGATGGTGATGTCAGAATCTTGAGTAAGATTGTAATTAAATTTTGTAAGTGGTCTCGAAGACTGTCCAAAAGGATTTGGAAAATTAAAAAAGCTTGCTTCTAAAGTTGGGTCAATTAGAACTGAGATTCCAGAGCTTAAGGCACTACTAACTTCCAGACCCGAAGTATCTAATAAAGCAACGGCAGTATCTGCATCTACATTGATTGCCGATATATCCCGTTGCGGTGAATCTATGGAAAATCGAAAAGTATTCTCATCCGTTTGAGAGGCGATATCTACTCTGAATTCTATGGTTTGAGATTGGCTCGGCGACATAGAAATGGGTGAACTAAAGCCAAGTGCGAGCGGGTTATTTCGTGGAATAGGCACGCCGGATAGAAAAACAACACTAGAGTTAAAATAATCAACCACAGCTAAGCCTGACAAAATAGAATCGGGGGCAATATTATTTCCCTCATTATCTCTGACATTCAAATTAATACTTCGAATTTCAATATTGGCATCGCTTGAATTTTCGAATTGAAGACCAAATATTGGTATATCTGTGGCACCTCGGACAATCGTGGTTGGTTTCCTATCAGTCAAAACAGTAACCCTAAGACCAACGGATTCTGTGGATACTGGAATCTTAACCAGGGGTGGAGCTGGCGATAAAGGGGGCAACTGGTTTGTATTTTCATCAATCGCATTTCGGTCTTCAACTTCTACAATTATATCCAAAATACCTGTGGGTGCATCAGGAGCTCTAATTTGCCAGGTTACCTGTCCCCCTGGTGTGATACTTTTGACGGTTGGTTCAGAAGTTGTATAGCCAGTAGGAAGAGTAATTTCTAAACTGTCCTCACCAATGAGGCCCGCTTGGCCGGTATTTTCCAATCCAGCAGTTATTGTAAACAGTTGACCTACCGTCAGTATACGGTCAAGTGCAGACCGAGGAGCCGTAATGGCCGCATCAAGATTTAGTTGAGCCTTCTCAACAACGGCGAATGGCAGAGAGTCGGGCAGCGCAACGATTTCCAACTGCGGGTTGCTCTCGTCGTCACCTTTGGCTTTCAATTTAATGTATTGCCTTGGACTCTGAAAGTTGGGCGCTATTAATGTCCATTGGACGGCCCTTTCACCTCCTTGCGAAGGAATGGATTGAAAGCGATTACCCCCTCCAAAAACCTGATACCCTGACGGCAAGACAATTTCAGCAAGCAGATTCACCGCGTTTTGCCATTTTACAACCGCTTCAATGGTAAATAGTTGGTCTGTCGAAAGAGTGTCATCTTGAGCACCTGGGGGCGAACTTACAAAAACCGTATCAATGGTAACAGTTCCCACTTCAACTGTTTGTATTTCAATTGTCCTTTCAATTTGTTGAGGGTTATGGTCCACTAAGTCGTTGGTGTTTTCGTCATTAGGGATTGAGACAATCTTGGCGCTAATAAATTTAAGCCCGGTGGTTGTATCTGGAGCCGTGACATTCCAAATGACTGCCTCGCCAGGAACAAAAGTTCGGATTGAATCATCTTGGGTGGTTATTCCAGAATCACCCAAATTCAATTCTACCTCGGCCGGTCCTTCAATTCCTGCGTCGCCGAATTTCTTAACTAAGGCCGATAATTGAAACTGCTGGCCGGTTGACACTGTTTGAGCATCAGCCGGGTTTGACACCCGGAATTGCTCAAACACTATTGATGCGTTTGTTACCGTAACAACCTCTAATGTTGCAGTTGTCGTATCTCTTGGTGTACCTTCATCAAAGCTAACAAAACTTACCTCAAGTGTCCGAGGATTCTGATGTGCTTGAGTAGGAGCAACTAAACGCCAGTTTACCTGGTCTTGTCCATTCGTCAGCAAAACCGAAGTGCTAAATCCAGGGCCAAAGCCGTAGCCCAGTGCTAACATGAGTTCTGCTCGAACTGAATCAATATTTTCAGAATAGCTAATCAAGCTGCGTAATTCAAATTCTTGACCCGTGGACAGCGTATCATCCATTGCACCGGCAGGGTCAATAATACTAAACTCATCTACTATCAGATCTACAGCTAAAGTCTGAACCTCTCGTAAATCCGCAGACGTTTCCACCGCACTTAAAGAATCAATATTTTTATCTTTAGGGATTTGGCTTATTGCTACGATAAATGTCTCTAAAGCTGTAGAAGTATCCGGTGCCTTGACCTCCCATTCAACTGGCACATCTACGGAAAAAGACTGCTCAGCAGGGTTAGTCGGTAGCAAAGTGTAGTTTGACGGTATAGTAAGCCGCAGCCGGCCAGAATTGTCTACTTCAGCCTGACCTAAATTGGTTACAGTTGCTTGCACCTGAAAAGTGTCACTGGCAGTTTGAAACTGGTCAAGCCGAGTAAATTGCACACGCAGCTCTGCTGGCGTTTGGATCTGAACAAATGCGTTGTTGTCAATGGGGGCACCAATTGGTGCGTTACCACCTGACAATTCTTTGGTGGCTTCAATAATTTGGGCTGTAAATTCTTCTCCGGCAGGATTTTGAGTTGATGATGCTGTTATATCAAATGTGACGGATTGGGAGCTATTGTCAGAAATTCGTGATATAATAATTTCATTTGCTTGAATAACTGATGATCCATTTGAAGTGAGCCTAACTTTTACATCTAAGACCGCCTCTGACAAACCATTCCTTATCTGGACCTCTATGCCAAATTGCTGGTTTGTATTAACAATACCGACATCCTGTGACTTGTTGATAGTATTTGGTTGGGTATTGGCAATTAAGAATTGGCCAGTACTGCCTACCGCAATGACGGTATTGCCTGTGGCGTTCCCTCCATTCGCACTACTTACAAAAATTTCTTCAGACCCTGAAACCGTACCGGCTCTAAATTGAAAGGCTAATCGACTACTTGAATTTGTTGCAATTTGGTGCCCGGTAATTCCTTGATCAGCATCTGGTGTTTCAATGCGCCCTAAATTGGTATCAGATAAAACCACCGTGAACAATCTACCTGCCCCTACAAAATTGCCGTCTGAATCTACAATTTGTGAAGATGTAATTTGAGAAATAGAAGCGCCATCAGCAGGTAACGCATTTGGACTTGGAGTGAGTACAATGTTTCCAAATGAAGATCCAGGATTTACGATAATTGTACCAGTACTGTCGTCAGCGGCAGTTGCATGATCAGCAAAAATTTTACCATTTGTGGGTGCCGTAGTAGGTAAAAATGTAACGCTATTGACCCCTGAAACATTAATCAGCGGGGCTAACGTGCCACTTGAGGTCCAATCAACGACGACATCGCCAATGAAATTATTACCTGCGTCATAGCCCGCAGCAAAAAGAGTTAACGCGTCGTCTGCTGTAATAGTTAAGCTGCCAACTTCATTGCCAGTCCCCCCAGCAGCATTTCTTATCAATACCTTAGCTATATTGCCAACCGTAATGGTACCGGTTGAGTCGCCAGTTACTCCAGTGGTATCAGCCGTAATCTGTCCACTCGTACCTGGAGTTACAGGATCCAGTATCGTACTGGTTCCAGCAAGAGGATTTGGTAAATCTAAGTCTCCGGTCCGACCCCAGTTTACAACCACATCGCGTATGTAATTGTCAAAGGCATCTAAGCCCGCGGCATGCAGGATTATTTGATCATCAAGAGTCAAAGCTATATCTCCTACTTCTGTTCCCAATCCCCCGGCCGCGTTCAGAATTCTTAGATGATCTAAAGCAGCAGGTTTAACGTTAAACAAATTGGACTCTCCGCTCTTACTGCCGTTCGTGCCGCCGGTTGCCGTGATTTTGTTATCAGTTGCCTTTTTTTCAATGGTTACATTTGCGGTTATCTGGCCACTGGTAAATGGGCCAAAAGAAGTAGGTGAAATGGTTCCAGTATTATCCGACAAATTCACGGAATCTGTAAAGCTTGTTACGGTGTTTGAAAATTCATCCTGAGCAATTATGGTTATACCGAATGGTATGCCAGCGGTTTGGGGACTAGAAACAGGATCAAAGGTAAAATGGTCAAGCGGAGCTGGATTTACATCGAAGGTATTAGATACACCCACTTTACCATTACCACTGGCCGTAATTGTATTTGCGAATCTTGATTTAGTAATTGTAATAGTTACTCCACCTGAGCTTCCGTTTTGAAGAGTGGCAGATGTAGGTGTCATTGTACCGGTCAAATCCGTTAGTAAAACAGATCCCGAAAAAGTAGTAACAGTATTACCATCTCTATCCTGAGCAAAGATGGTTGTTATGAAAGGTGTTCCGGCAATTGGGTTTCCTATATTTGTGAATGCAAATTTATCTAATACCCCGTGAGACACAGAAATGGTGCCGGTCGCATCACTCCCCGCCGTGGCATGAGTCGCCACAATCGTACCACTAGCAG
>JBHIAW010000071.1:0-14214 GCA_046758765.1 bacterium | reverse complement strand
CCTTGGAAAATTTAAGAACCATAATGATTTGTACTTGGTTAATTTTTTGTGCAAATCATTAATCATGGTCTCATTCCATCTACTGGTTTTCATATCCATCACGAATGCTCAAGAGCATTTTCTAATCACGGATCCCTTGGAAGGCCAAGAAATTTTCGAGGCAAAAGGATGTCAACAATGTCACGGCATCCGTGGTCGGGGTGGGGACATTGCTAAGGACCTTGGCTGGCACGAATATTATGGCAGCGTTTTTGAGTTAGCCGCGGACCTTTGGAATCATTCTCCAATCATGCGAGAAGTGATGGAGGAATTGCATATTGAGCGGCCGGCATTCACAGAAGATGATATGAGCAAGTTGATGTCCTTCCTTTATTATCAAAGATATTTAGACAAAACTGGAGACGTTCTTAAAGGAAAGAAACTTCTTTCGGAAAAGGGCTGTCTTAAGTGCCACAGCGTGCGACAGAAAGGCGGTACCGTTGGCCGGAGACTGGACCGACTTGCGGTACACGTTACTCCTCTCTTTATGGCTCAGGCTATGTGGAATCACGGCCCGGATATGGAAAAGAAAATGAAGGAATTGCACATAACGTGGCCAAGATTTGACAATGAGGAAGTTGTTGACCTGACAAATTATCTTAGAATCTTAAGAATGGAATCGCCAAGGCAGGCAGTATATCTGCAGCCCGGAAATCCGGCATCAGGTAAAAATCTGTTTAAAACCAAAGGATGTATTCACTGCCATTCGGTTGAGGGCGAAGGTGGAGGTATTGCGCTGGATGTTACTCAAATGGAATTGAATAAAAGTGTCACCGAAATTGCAGGGCGCATGTGGAATCATAGTTTGGTAATGATGTCCATTATGAAAAAAGAAAAAATGGAATGGCCCCAATTCCAAGGCCAGGAAATGGGAGACTTGATTTCGTATCTCTATTTTATTAATTTTACGGGGCAACGTGGTGACTTAGAGCAGGGTAAAAAGGTTTTTAAAGCTAAAGGTTGCATTACCTGCCACTCCAAAAGGGAAGGAATGGAACCCGTTGGTCCAGATTTGTCGGAGTTAAAATCTCTCAGATCTCCCACACAGTTGGCGCAAATTATGTGGAATCATGCACCCAATATGGAAACGAAAATGAGCGAACTGGACATGGAATGGCCACAATTTAGTAAGGGCGAAATGGCAAATCTTTTTGAGTTTCTGTTGAACTTAAATGGCTCAACTGAGAAGAATTAATTATGTCTGGATGCTGCACGTTCTCTTAAAAGATGATTTCATATTAAAGCTTTTTAAACAGTTTCATCACATTATTAGAGGAAGTTTATGAAAGCTGAACCGAATGTTCCGAACGAGGCTCAAGAAGATAAGGAGAAAGACTACCAATCTACGGAGATGCCACGCAGAAAGTTTGTGAATCTTTTGCTGGGTGGAGGACTTGTGACCACGTTAGGCGCAATTTTGGCACCCATTATCAACTTTATTTTACCACCAAAAGTTGAGGAGTCGGCCCAGTCTAGCATTGTGGCGGCAAAGGTTGGTGAGCTTCCCCTTAACGCAGGAAAGATTTTTCGGTTCGGAACTAAGCCCGGCATCTTAGTTCATACGCAAACGGATGAATATGTGGCTTTTTCTGCTATCTGCACTCATTTAGATTGCACGGTTCAATATCGTTCCGATTTCAAGCATATCTGGTGTGCCTGCCACAACGGCCATTTTGACCTGACCGGCAAAAATATCGCCGGCCCGCCACCCCGTCCTTTGGAAGCTTACAAGGTAGACATTCGTGGTGAAGATATTGTGGTTACTCGTACGGCTTAATGTGTGGAAGAATTAGTAATTGACAATTGTCAATTGACAATTGTCAATTTGAGGAACAAGCTATGACTCAAATTGATAATGAAATTAAATTAAGACAGAGAACTCATTCTAATGAAAAAACCATTCGCCGAATGCTACTCTGGCTGAAAGAGCGATATGATGTCACTGCATTTGAACAGTTCATTAAGAAAAAGCAAGTTCCCGTGCATCGACACACTCTTTGGTACTACTTTGGGGGCATCACACTTTTCTTTTTTATGATTCAGGTGGTTACGGGTATTTTGCTGTTGCTTTATTATCGGCCCACGGCGGAAGCTGCTTTCGAAAGTGTGCAATTCATCATGACGGAAGTTCATTTTGGATGGCTCATACGTTCTATTCACAGTTGGGCGGCGAATTTGATGATTGCCGCTGCCTTTATTCATATGTTTAGTGTATTTTTCATGAAAGCTTATCGGAAGCCTAGAGAGCTTACCTGGGTCAGTGGGGCGCTGCTGCTTTTTCTGGCCTTGGGGTTCGGCTTTTCAGGATATTTGCTTCCGTGGAATGAACTGGCTTTTTTTGCCACAAAAGTGGGGACAGAAATTGTAGCGATCGTGCCGCTGGTTGGGGACTTTTTATTAAAATATCTAAGAGGAGGGGAAGATGTCACCGGAGCTACCCTTACGCGTTTTTTTGGGTTCCATGTAGCGGTATTACCTATGATTACAACGTTATTTCTGGTGTTTCATTTGTGGGTCGTCCAGAAACAGGGTATGAGTGTCCCCTTAAGTTTAGAAAAAAAGGGGTCATCTTGGAGGGCCATGCCCTTTTTCCCCAATTTTTTGCTGAGGGATTTATTAGGATGGGTTTTGGCTTTGGGAGCCTTGGCAGCCATTGCGGCTTTGTTCCCCTGGGAACTTGGGGTAAAGGCAGACCCCTTTGCTTCAGCACCGGTCGGAATTAAACCGGAATGGTATTTTGTCTTCATGTTTCAAACCTTGAAGTTTATCCCAGCAAAAATTCTCTTTGTGGAAGGCGAAGTCTTAGGCGTCTTGGGTTTTGCTCTAATTGGCGCTCTTTTTGTATTGGTACCGTTTCTAGACCGCAAATCTAAACTGGGACAGGACAGTAAAATCTTTACTATTATTGGTATTTTGTCATTAGCTTACATCATAATCATGACTATAGTATCCTATGTCATACCTCAGACCTTTTAATCATTTGAGAAGGAAGTTGACTATGCGATTTGCAGGCCCCGTGATTTTGTTGTCAACTGTTTTTCTGGGTGGCATCGCTCCTGGCGCTGCCCAAGAGGAGGCTCAACTCTTAAAAGTAAATAGCTGTGTTTCTTGCCATTTGGACATTGGAGAGGAGCTGGCCATTCCTGTTGAGGGTATGAAGGATGACGTACACGCTCAGCAGGGGTTGTCTTGTGCCGATTGCCATGGGGGCGATCCTGAAGCCGGCCTGGATGGCGATTGGGAGGCAGCAATGGACCCAGCCAAAGGTTACATTGGTGTTCCTAAACGTACGGAAATCCCGCAGTTCTGTGCTAGGTGCCACAGTGATCCCAATTATATGCGACGGTTTAATCCAAGAGTTTCTACGGATCAATTTGACCGTTATAAAACAAGCGTTCATGGAAAGCTATTACGAAGAGGGGACACCAAAGTTGCTACCTGTACCGATTGCCACGGCGTTCACGGCATTCGGGACGCCAAAGACTCACGCTCCTCGGTTTATCCTTTGAATATTCCTGATACTTGCGGTCGGTGTCACGCGAGTACGGAACATATGAAGGATTATGATATTCCAACCGATCAGATAGCAGAGTACAAGAGTAGCGTCCACGGCATAGCTCTATTAGAAAAAGGCGACCAAGCAGCCCCGGCCTGTAATGACTGTCATGGAAATCATGGCGCTTCCCCACCAGGCGCTCCTTCGATCGCCTATATCTGTGGACAGTGCCATCTAAACAACAGCGAACTGTTTTTCAAAAGCTCTCATCGTGCAGCTTTCGATGAGTTGGAACTGCCGGAATGCGAAACCTGTCATGGAAATCATGGCATCCAACACCCAACGGATGAAATGCTGGGCGCGGGGGATAAAAGCATCTGCATCGACTGCCACGAAGAAGACTCCAAAGGGTACATCACTGCGATTGCTATGCGCCAACAGATCGAGAATCTCAAAAGCAAGTTTTTTCTTGCGGACAGTTTAGTTTCAAAAGCCGAACGTGCAGGCATGCAGGTGAGTGAAGCTAAATTTCAATTGAATGATGCGGATGATACCCTCATAAAAGCGCGTACTATGATTCACAGTCTTTCCGTTAGTCGGATTAATGATGTCACAGAAGAAGGCTCGAAGTTAGCAGAAGCAGCTTTGCAAGCGGGTCGGACAGCCCTGGTTGAACTGCAATTTCGACGCAAAGGTCTGGCTGTGTCGATTGTATTTATTCTTATATTAGCCGCAGGCCTATATTTGAAAATTAAAGAAGTGGATAGAAAACACCCGATACGCACCTCGAAATAAATAAGCTAAATACGGAAGTCGCCTCACACCAACTTAGAAATCGAGCCTGATTTACCGGACTTTACCTTAGAGGTTAAAACGTTATTTGCTGGCTCTTTTAGCTCTCTATTATTAGCGGCCAATCCTAGCCATGGACACACAGAGAGAAATCGGACGAGAAGAATTAAACAGAATTCTCGAAATCTTGCACCAGCTTGAAAAGCGTGTTGCTCGCATTGAAAAGCAAATTGGAAGGCAATCAATCGCAGAGTCGTCCGTGGAAGAAGGTGTCGGTAAGAGTGTTAGTCCAATTGCAGCAAACAGAAAGACAATCACTTCGTCAGAAGTATCGTTAGAATTCAAGATTGGGGAGTATTGGCTTGCCCATATAGGCACCGTTGTGTTACTCCTGGGAATTGCATTCTTTATCAGCTATCGCTTCGAAACCATTCCGTCTATTTTAACGAGTCTTTTAGGATACATTGCGGTGGCTGGAATTCTGGCCCTGTCACGTTACTGGCAAAAAACCTATCAATATCTCTCCCGGATTCTGTTTGTTGGTGGCTTCGTTCTACTTTACTTTGCGACATTGCGATTGCACTTTTTTACCAGTAATCCCGTACTCATCAGTAAAGCTTTAGGATTGGCAGCGTTGGTTGCTGCCTTAACCTTAATCCTTTTCCTCTCAATCAGACGACAGAGCGAACTCCTCACGGGAATCGCTCTTTTCCTTTGTTATTCTACAAGTCTTATCAGTGATACGACGCACTTTGCTCTGATATTCATAACTCTCTCTTCTGTCGCTGCTGTTTACATTTTGATTCGTTACAACTGGCAGACGGCAGCGTTGCTAAGTTTGGTAATGGCTTATATGTCTCATCTACTTTGGCTGCTAAACAACCCGCTATTAGGAAATCCCATACAGGCGATCTCGGAACATCATAACAACCTTATTTACTTGTTTATTTATGGGGCTCTTTTTGCTGGAGCCAATCTCTTTCGAAATAAGTCTTCTTACTCAGAATCTTCTGAAAGTTTGATCGCGATCCTAAATGGCTTAGGATTTTATGTGTTAAGCATTGTGGTGACACTGACTTTCTTCAAACCCCAACTTGGCCTGATGAATCTTTTGATATCGATATTTTGTATCAGCATGGCCACTCTTTATTGGATACGGCACCAGAGCATATATTCTAGTGCAATATATGCCTGTTTTGGTTATATGGTTCTGAGTATAGCCATTTTCACTCAGTTTAAATCCCCTGACTATTTTATTTGGTTAGGCTGGCAGAGCTTGCTGGTAATATCTACGGCGATTTGGTTTCGTTCCAGAATTATCATTGTTGTCAATATTATTATTTACCTTGGAATCTTGTTAGCGTATCTGCGCTTGGCACCATCCAACGATTTTGTCAATTTAAGCTATGCTTTTGTGGCTCTAACCAGCGCCAGAGTATTAAATTGGAAAAAGGAGCGTTTGGAATTAAAGACGGATATGATACGAAACGCTTATTTAGCCTCGGCATTTGTGATTGTGCTGTATGGACTTAATCATGCTGTCCCCAGCAACTATGTGAGTCTCTCCTGGCTTGGTGCGGCTCTTTTCTATTTTGCCATGAGCCGGGCTTTAAAAAACATCAAATACCGCTGGATGGCCATTCTGACTATTTTTGCTATGGTTGTGCGAGTCTTTGTCATTGACATGGCAAGACTTGAGGCAGCGTTTCGCATGGTATTGTTTTTGGCGATAGGGATTGTTTTGTTGGTGGTTTCTTTAATTTATTCAAAGCATCGGAAAGACTTTCTCAAAAATAAGAATTCCGTCAGACCGTTTTATTAATAATGGGAAAAAGCGCCTGATGTTGAGGCAAAATGTATGAAAATATTACTAGGTATAATTCATTTAATTATAATTAATTAACCTAAAATGAGAGACGTTTTTATTACAAAGGACTAATTGGCATAGTTATTGACCATTGAAGGTTCGGAATCGTGTCCAAAGATGGAATGAAAGGAGGGTCTAAAGCACATTGATTTGAACGTCGGTAACAATGATTTTTTATTAATTATCATTTATGAAACTGAAGGAATTTATTAAGATATGAAATATAAGAATTATGCTCTAATTTGTTATTTCCTTGTTTTGGTTGGAGCCTTGTTTACTGGATGCAGTGATCTCCGCGAGCCCGTACCTACAAATTCTCCTGCTGCGTTAGAGGTGCATTCGCCTGGTTGGCTTCGACTGAACTCACCCGAATTTCATGGACTGATAATTCGGAACAATCAGTGGGATTGGGATGCGTGCCAGCGTTGTCATGGCGAAGATTTCAAGGGCGGCATTAGTGGAATTGCTTGTTCGAGCTGTCATCCCACTATACCGCACCCACGTGATTGGATTATTCCTGATTCGGAGAATTTCCATGGTAAGGCGGTCCGTGCGGCAAATTGGCAGATGAGTGAGTGCTTGGGGTGCCACGGCCAGGACTACGCCGGGGCTACAACTGGTGTTTCCTGCCTCACCTGTCATCCAGCCACCCCAGAAGATTGTACGGTTTGTCACGGTGGCGTGGATAATTTGACCGGAGCTCCACCTGAGGATTTGGACGGCAACCGAGATGCCGATGCACGCGGAGTCGGAGCGCACACAGCTCATCTCAGCGAAGGACAGCTCGCGGTCGGCTTTGGATGCGGGACCTGTCACGTGGTGCCGGATTCTTTGTATGCGGCCGGTCACGTTGACTCAGATTTACCAGCAGAAGTTAGTTTTAGCAAATTAGCTTTGGTGGACGATGCCGACCCCACTTGGCAAGCAGAGTCAGAATCGTGTCAAAACGCCTACTGCCATGGCAACTGGAGGTTGTTGAAATCAGAGTCTGGCTTTGGCTTCATCTATTCTGCTGATAGTTTGCAAGGGAACTCGGCTTCGCCTACTTGGACCGACCCCACAACGGTGACGTGCGGTACCTGTCATAATCTGCCGCCACAAGGACATACTCCGTATCAATTAAATGAATGTACAAATTGCCACTTTTCTGTGATCGATGCCAGCGGACTCTTAATTGACAAAACAAAGCATGTGAACGGCAATGTCAATGTATTTGGACAGGAATATCCAATATTTTAATAAGCACGTTTCAAGAGGGAGAAGAACTGTGAGTAAGTCCATAAAGTTTTTGATCGCGTTTGCTTTACTGATTCTTTTTGCCGTCTCAGAAGTTGAGGCACAGGAAAAAAAGGATAATAAACCAGCCTTTAAATATGGAGGCGTCGCAACGTGTAAAGCGTGTCATTTGACCAAAAAAAGCGGCGCCCAATTTAAAATCTGGCGCAAGGGGCCACATGCCCAGGCTTATGAAACGCTTAAAACCCCTAAAGCGCAAGAGCTTGCAAAGAAGGCGGGTATTGAGGAGCCTCTGAAATCAGAACAGTGCTTAAAATGCCATGTTACCGCCTATGGAGTTGATGCCCAATTGAAGGGACCGAAGCTCACCATGGAAGAAGGAGTGGCTTGCGAGTCTTGCCATGGCCCCGGTTCAGCTTACAGAAAGAAAAAGATCATGGTTGACATATATGAAGGAAAAGTCGACGGCACAAAATATGGGTTGGTGTCACCAACCGAAGAGGTTTGTGTGAGGTGCCATAATAAAGAAAGTCCAAGTTACAAGGAGTTCAAATACAAAGAAAGGGTGGCGAAGATAGCTCATCCTGTTCCAAAAGAGAACAATTGAAATTTGAAGCACAACTACCTTGCCCGTGCTGTGATATTGAGAATGGAAAACATTTAAGATGTATCCAGAATAAGCTTTGTCATTTGACAAAACATAGAATGGTTTTTTGTGTATCTAAATCTGTTACGTGGCAATCTATTTTCGTCCTTGCATTATTTTTATTTGTGCTTAATTTTGATCTTTCCAGTCTCTTCGGCCAAGAGGATTGCTTTGAATGTCATGGTGATCCTGATTTGGCTACCATAGATGAGGGGGGTAATGAAGTATCGCTTTTCGTTAATGCCGGGGGGTTCGCAAATTCTATTCATGGGGAATTTGATTGTGTTGTTTGCCACACTGATGCAGAAGAGATTCCCCATGAGGAGAAATTAGAAAGAGTAGATTGTGCCGCCTGTCATGACAACGTTCAGGAAGTTTATCAACGAAGTATTCATGCTCAGGCCAAGCTTCAGGGTATTACCGAGGCACCTTCTTGTGCAGATTGCCACGGCAAACATGATATTTTACCATCCTCTAATCCGGAGTCTTTCACACATCCTTTACAATTGGCATCTACTTGTGCAACATGTCATTCGGATCCTAAAGTTGTAAAAAAATATAATATACCCATTCCAGACCCATTAGCGGCTTATAGAAAGAGTGTACATGGCATCGCTATTTTATCTGAACAAAATTTTGATGCTGCAACCTGCAATAGCTGTCATGGCAGTCATGATATCCGTACCATGGGTGATCCCGAATCTCCAATATATTGGAAGAGTGTTCCTGAAACGTGCGGTCAATGTCATGGTGAAATATACGAACAATATACGGAGAGCGTGCACTGGAGTGCTGCAGAACAAGGCATTCGTGATGCCCCGGTCTGTACTGACTGTCATGGGGAGCATGAGGTTAAATCCCCGCAGGATCCAAAATCGCCAGTACATCCATTAAGAGTTGCGGTTGCAACCTGCGAACGCTGCCATGGTTCCGAATTAATTACCCAAAAGTATGGAATTGCTGAAGCCAGAGTTGCGACTTTTGAGAATAGCTATCATGGCTTGGCCATTAAAGGCGGTTCCCTTGCTGCTGCTAATTGCGCAAGCTGTCATGGGATACATAATATCCTACCTTCAAGCGATCCGCACTCATTAATATATCCAGCGAATCTACCAAAGACCTGCGGTAAATGTCATGAAAATCCGCTGGAAAATGTCGCCAAAGGAGCCGTACATTTGATTCCTGGAACCACGCCCGGACGCATCGTCCATTTGGTCAAGACGTTTTATATATGGCTGATTGTCATTGTAATCGGACTTATGTTGCTCCATAATGGAGGAGACTTCATTCAGCGAGCTCGTCACGTTATTCAACAGAAAATGGAAGGATAAAGGCAGGGATGGATCAAAATAACATTCAAAACGAGCGTTATCTGCGCTGGATAAGAAACGAAAGAATACAGCATTGGATCCTGGCATGTAGTTTTATTGTGTTAGTCATTACCGGCTTTGCCCTGAAATATCCAGACGCCTGGTGGGTGCGCCCGTTTATCGGCTCTGACTTTGTCTTTAATCTTCGTGGCCTATTGCATCGGATTGCCGGGTCTGCTTTCATTGGGTTGGGGATTTATCACATTGGGTATCTTTTGCTTACGAGGCGTGGCCGATCACAAATCAAAGCTTTGTGTCCTCGGATACAGGATCTGCGGGATGCATTGCAGAATTTCGCCTTTAATCTTGGTCTCAGCAAACGAAGACCGCGATTCGGTCATTACAGCTATATCGAAAAAGTGGAATACTGGGCATTGGTTTGGGGTGCATTGATTATGAGCGGCACCGGATTTATGCTTTGGTTCGAAGAATTGACTTTAACTCTTTTCCCCAAATGGGTGATTGATCTGTTGACCGTTATCCACCTTTACGAGGCCTGGTTAGCAACTCTGGCTATCGTTGTCTGGCATTTCTACATGGTTTTATTTAAACCCGAGATCTATCCCATAGATTTGAGTATGATAACGGGTGAAATATCTGAGGAAATGCTACGTGAAGAGCATTTCTTGGAATACATGCAAATGCAAGAAGGTACTCGTGAAATTCCATATGAAGAATCTATTTGAATCTCTTTAGGAAATAAGGCAATAAGGTAGAGGGACACTTATACCTTATGTCCTTATACCCAATTTGCTTGCAAAAAATATAGAAGTTATGAGTAACACAATATTCCAATACTTAGTTACTGGTTCTTTATTCTATCTTACGGCAATGGCAAGTGCTTTTCCGCTGATGGAGTCGGTGCAGCAGGGAGGGGTAGACTGCTTCGAATGTCACGGTAGGCGGGGTCTTATGAAAAAGCTCGATGAGGGCCGGGAGATTTCCCTATTTGTAAATCGAGCCGATCTGCATAAGTCTGTGCACAAAGGTCTTTCCTGTATTGATTGCCATCCAGATGCAAAATCGATTCCACACCCAAAACTGCTTCGTCCAGTCGATTGCAGTAGGTGCCATGAGGAATCGGAAGATTACCAGGAAAGTATTCATGGTAAGGCTTTTAGTCAAGGCGACCGCCAGGCCCCTAGCTGCACGATCTGTCACGGCGAACATAATATTGTTGCGGTTAACAATCCCCAGTCGTCTGTGGCTAGAAGTAGGATTTCCGAAATTTGTATTAGCTGTCACGAGGATGAAGAAATTGTTAGTCGACACGAATTGCCTGAGCCAGCAGAGATAAAGCTCTATGAAAAAAGTGTACATGGTTCCATTATTAAAGGCGATAGCACCTACACCGCTGCGGTGTGTATCGATTGTCACGGGACGCACAAAATTGAACCTTCTGACGATCCGAGGTCTGAGACCTTCAAACCTCATATTCCAGAGGTTTGTGGCAAATGTCATGGGGACATTGCCAGTGAGTACGCCAAAAGCGTGCATGGCACGGCCATAGCTGGTGGTATTCTTGATGCGCCGGTTTGTACTGATTGCCATGGAGAGCACTCGATCACCGCTCCAACAGATCCGACTTCGAAAGTAGCTCCGAAGAATATCCCAAAGACCTGCTCAGCTTGCCACGAAGACATGGCCTTAGCTAAAAAATACGGCTTTCCAGCACGGCGATACACGACCTATTTAAACAGCTATCATGGTGTGGCGAATAAGTACGGAAAAACGGTGGTGGCTAACTGTGCGAGCTGTCACGGGATCCACGACATCCTGCCAGCCAGTGCTCCAGAGTCACGCATCAATCCCGTCAACCTTCCGGACACATGTGGCGGGTGCCATCCCGGAGCTGGTAAAAACATTTTGGTGGGTGGCAAGATTCATGTCGAAGCCACACCTGAAAGCTCACCCGGAACCTATTACGTGAGAAAATTCTACACTTGGTTCATCAGTATCTTGATGATTGGATTCATTCTTTATATCATTGTTGAAACCTATGGTCGTTTACGAAGAAGACACACGGAGAAATAACCATAAAAATTCCTCGAATTGAAAACGGTAAAGTTGTTCGTTTCTCGCTGAACCAGCGAATCCAACATGCAGTGCTGTTGGTTTCGATGATTGTTCTCACCTTAACAGGATTGGCTTTATGGTATCAAGATTCATGGTTTGGCCGATTCATAATCTTTCTCGAGGGTGGGATAAAGACTCGCGGGATCATCCACCGAATATTTGCGGTTGTCCTCATTGGTCTCTGCATCTATCATTTGTTTTATCTGCTCTTCTCTGAAGAGGGACATGCACAGCTCATGAAAGTTAAACCTAAGGTCAAAGATTTCAGTGATGCCGTGAACATTGTGCGCTTCAATTTGGGTAATGTGCCCGTGAAGCCGAAGTTCGACTGGTTTGATTTTCGACAAAAGTTTCAGTACTGGGGTGTCATGTTCGGTTCAATGCTTATGATCTTCACTGGACTCATTCTTTGGTTTGAGACCCAGTCCATGGCCGTATTGCCTAAATGGGTTTTGGATCTCACCGTCGTTGTTCACGGCTATGAGGGACTGCTGATCTTTCTCCTGCTTTTCCTTTGGCATTTGTACAATGTTCATCTCAGTCCAGAGTGGTTCCCTCTAAATCGATCCTGGATTACCGGTACTATATCATTGGATGAGCTTAAGGAGTATCATCCATTGGAGTACAAGCGACTCATGAAAGAAGCTTCAGATAGACCAAAGTCTGAGGATTAACATGTGGTTAACAACACGAAAGATTACATTCTTTTTCGGGGTCATTCTCTCACTCGCAAGTACCGTCGGCGCACAAGAGTTGAAGAAGTGCAGCATTTGCCACGGTAAACCCGACTTCAAGAAGATTCTCGAAAGTGGCAAAGTAGTATCACTTTATGTGGAGGAAGCAGAACTGGCGAACTCGGTCCATGCGGGTCGCCGTTGTGAAGATTGTCACCGCGACATTGTCGAGATTCCTCACGGTAGAGTTATCAAAGGGGTGGATTGCACACAGTGCCACTATGAAGGTAACCCGGTGGGCGCGCCAGATACTACCCTCTATAAAGACTATCGAGATAGCGTCCACGGTAAAGCAGCAGCCGCTGGTAAATCAGATGCACCTGTCTGCCAGGACTGCCATGGTGATCACAACGTTCATAAAGCCATGTACCCTGAGTCGAAGGTTTATCATTTGAATGTGCCCAAAACCTGTGGCCGGTGCCATTTAGAGATCTACGCAGAGTATACAACTAGCATTCACGGCAAGCTTTTGAAGGAAGCAAATCCCGACGTGCCGGCTTGCACGGACTGTCACGGTGAACATCGCATTTTTTCGCATGAAAATCCTCAGTCTTCGATTTACGCCACGAAAGTGCAAGAGACCTGTTCAGCGTGTCATGCAGAGATTGGTCTGATGAGCAAATATGGCATCGAGGTAAAGCCGGTTGTGACCTATCAGGAGAGTTTTCATGGCGTGGCCAGCAGATATGGTATGCGTACTGTAGCCAATTGCGCAAGCTGCCATGGGGTGCATGACATCCGCGCCCCCGACGATCCCGCCTCTTCTGTGAACATACAAAACATCCCCAATACTTGCGGTAAACCTAACTGCCATCCGGGTGCCAACATTAATTTCGCGCGTGGAAAGATTCACGTTGATCCGAAAAGTCCGGAATCGGGAATTATCTACTACGTTAGCAAATTCTTTAAATGGCTGACGATCACGGTCATGGTGGGTTTGATTCTACACATTGTTTTGGATCTCAGCCATAAGTTTCGTAATCGGAAAGTTGGCGAGGGGAGCAAAGAGACATGAACTCCAATGATGTCGATATAAAAGAGATGGAAGTGATCCGCAAAGAGCTCCATCAATATCTGCAAGAAATGCTGAAGAGTCAACTGAACGAGGAGGCCGAGCCGGACATTGTTGATTCGCTGATGCAGAGATTGGAAACCCACATCGATGTTGAAGTCGAGCGGCTAAAGGAACGCGTCAAAGATGATATTCGCCGGCAAGTTGAGCTGAAGGTTAAGGAACTTAAAAAAGAGAAACGCAGGAAGAAGAAACTGAAGGTCCAGGAAGAATCCTTTGTCCGCCTTAGCCTCACCCTGCGAATTCAACACATCGTCCTGTTTGTCAGTTGTATCATCCTGATTGTTACCGGGCTGCCAGTAAAGTTTCATGAAACTGGCTGGGCTGCTTTCATTTTTAGCCTTTTTGGTGGAATCAAGGTCACCTCATTGTTACATCGAGTGGGCGCGACGGGTCTCATTGGTGTCGGTATCTATCATCTGTTGCATACTATGTTCAATAAGGCAGGACGCAGAGATTTCTGGCTGCTACTTCCGCGGTTCAATGATTTAGGCGACCTGATGACGATGATCAAATTCTACTTAGGTAAAAGCAAAGAGAAGGCCCGCTTTGGTCGCTTCAGCTACGTGGAGAAGTTTGATTACTGGGCCGTCTACTGGGGCATGGTCATTATGATCGGCTCTGGGCTCTTGATGTGGTTCGAAGAAATCTCGCTTCGCTTTGTACCCAAATTCGTCATTGACATTGCGATGGAAGCCCATTCGGACGAAGGGCTCCTTGCAACCCTGGCTATTATCATTTGGCATTTCTATAACGTCCATTTTAATCCTGACAAATTCCCCATGAACAACGTCTGGTTGAGCGGAAGAATCACTAAGCGTGAGATGCTCGAAGAACACCCTCTTGAATACGAGGAAATACTGCAGAAGAAACAACAGGAGAAAGC
>JBHIAW010000070.1:0-14231 GCA_046758765.1 bacterium | reverse complement strand
AAAGCCCGGGCCGCTTTCACCATTCTAAATAGCCTCACTCCCGCACAAAAGCAAAAAGGTGCCGCCATCTCCTCATCAGGAAACTTTGCCAGCGCTTTTGCCTTCATGGGTCGCTTATTGGGCGTTCCTACCACGGTGGTGATGATGGAAAAAACCGCTCCTTTTAAAATTGAAAAAACTAAACGGTATGGTGCGGAGGTGGTCTTGTGCGAAAACCGCTTCGAGGCCAGATGGGAAACTTTAGCTAAGTTAGAAAAGAAGCAGGGGCTAACGACTATCAATACATTCGAATCTCCTCATGTCATTGCTGGGCACAGTACCATAGGCTTAGAAATTATGGAAGACCTACCCGACGCCGAAATTATTTTGGTGCCCATCAGCAGCGGGGGGCTACTTGCCGGTGTTGCCGCTTCAGTTAAGGAAACAAATCCTAAAGTTAAGATTATTGGTATCCAGCCCGAAGGTTCTAATGCCATGTATCTCTCTTTCAAACATGGCAGTCTGCAAACCATCAACAAAGTGGACACAATCTGTGATGCTTTGGTAGCTACCCGGCCCGGGGCTTTACCCTTTGAGCATGTACAAAAATATGTTGACGATGTCGTGTTAGTCTCTGATTCTGCGGTGCAGAAAGCTGTGGGTTTACTGTTCGAAAATGCAAAATTAGTCGTAGAGCCTTCCGGCGCCGTTGGAATAGCAGCCCTTTTAGATAGAAAAGTCACTGTCAAAGATAAGAAAGTGATAGCCCTATTGAGCGGTGGTAACGTGTCAAAGGAAAGATTTGCGGAAATTCTCAACTACGGAGTCTAGAAACCGACCAGAACCCGACTTTCTTCAAGAAAGTCGGGTTCTATTGAAAATCCTTTGAAAAAATAAACCCTTTTATTAAATTTGCGTATATGAATGTTGCACCCGAATTCGTAGCTTGCAGCAGTGTATTTATTAGGAGTTATTTATGAATTACTCAGAAGCCTTATCTTTCACGTTCCAAGATGCAGAGTGGTTGAAGAAAATAGCCATAGGTGGACTATTTGTATTCATCAGTTGTTATGCTGGATTATTCTTTATCTTCGGTTTTTTTATTTTAGGATATTATATAGGACTTCTGAGAAATGTCATCAATGAGGAGGAAAAACTGCTGCCCGATTGGTCCAACTTTGGAAAGTTGTTTGTAGATGGAATTTTGGGAGGAATCGTTTTTCTCGTTTATTTTATATTTATAGGGCTCATCAGTGCATTTTTCATTACTCAAGTTGCCCTGGATCCTTATACACTTGGTGTTGAAAAGGGTCTTACTATTACATTTATTTCGCTTTTGGCTTTGTTGACTCTCGCTATTTTTATCAATGCTGGATTTATCAAATTAGCCGAAACCAACAACTTTGCTGCAGCTTTTAACATTTCAGGTATTTTCAGCTTATTCAAAAGTAATCTGGGAAATTTTTTGGCTGTCATTATATTTTCTACCATCTTAAATTGCATTTTATTTTTAGCAGGACTCGGCATTGTTTCTCCATTTACCAATTTTTGGGGGTTAGTGGTACAGGCTCATCTCTTTGGCCAGTGCGCAAAAGGATTGCATGGGGCAACGACTGCTGTCCAATCAGCCTAACGTAAACGCACTTCTTGTTTAACTCGATGAAACAGAATTTCAAACTTTGGAAAATTTCTTTGCTCCTGTTAATGGGGCTATTTGTGTTTTTGTATATTCTGGCTAATACGGTTGCTGACATTTATTATATAACAAATCCGGTTATAGGTGTCTATATGGATTATGACAAAGAAACCGGTCAAATATATATTGATAAAATCGTTCCTGGAGGACCAGCAGATAAAGCTGGATTAAAGGCCCGCGATAAGATATTAGCTTTAGATGACGTGCCCATTGCCAAAGAGAAGGGACTTTCTCAATTGTTGAAGGCCGTAGAGGTTGGTGAAACGGTTCAGCTTACTGTTATTAGAAATGGCCAAGAACTTAAATTTTCAGTTTTTGCGGAAAAACTTATTAAGGTTTACACAAAATTGGTTTGTCTCTCATTATTACCAGGCGTCATTTTTTGTTATGCCCTTTTTATCATTGGCACCTTTGTGTTTCTCCAGAAAATTAATGATAGGACCGCCCATGTCTTTTATCTATTGGTGCTTTTCTGGGCTTTGGCCATGTGGCACTCGTTCCCTTTTAGTTTTAATTCGTTACAAAATGTTTTGCCAAAATGGTTTGATTGGGTTCGGCTGCCGTTTTGGCCTTTGGCCGTGAGCTTACTCTTACATTTTACTTTGATCTTCCCTGTTGAGAAGAAAGTTTTCCAAAAACATCCTAAGATTGTTCTGAGCTTCGTCTACTTACCTTTGTTTTTGATTATTCCTCATATTTATGCAGCAATTCATCAGTTAAATTGGGGTGAGCCTCTTTTAAGATACGGGTGGGGAATCCTATTCAGCGTGAACTTTTGTCTGGCGATGACGACGCTAGGCAAATCCTGTGGGTATAAACAAAATCCTTACTCGTGCAAGCAAGCCCAAATCATGCTTTGGGGCACGACGTTTAGCTTGTCGTTACCCGTGGGGTTCTATTTTCTACCACAACTTTTCTTCGGTAAATTACTGCCTTACTCGGAGTTTATTTTGCTCCTTGTAGTTTTGTGGCCAGTGACCCTCGCTTATGCCATCATCAAACACCGCTTTATGGATATTGACGTGATAATCAAGCGCGGAGTGGCTTATGGGCTGATGTCTGGTTTTGTCATTGCTGCCTATTTCCTTTTGGTGGTAGGCATGGGACAACTGGTTTTGTTTCTGACAGGTTCGAGAAGCCAAATCGTCACAATTGTCGCCACCCTTCTCATAGCAGCATTATTCAATCCCGTGAAAAATAGAGTACGAAAATTTGTGGATCGACGATTTTACCCAAGCCGCTTCACTTACCGCCAAGCTGTTCGCACCTTTAGCCATCAAATGTTGAATGTAGTGGATTTAGAAAGGTTGTTGGATTTGCTTATTCGGTTTCTTTTCGAATCCATTCAGATTCGGCCGGTGGTAATTTTGTGGTACAATAAAGCTGAAGCCAAGTTTATTGTGCGTAAGGCAAAAGGAGTTGAATTAAATTCAGCCCCTTATTTTTCAAATGAAGACGTGGTGATAAGACGATTACAGCAAAGGCAGCGATTAGTCGATCTTTCTCCGTTAAAAGAACAGTTAGATTATATTTCGGAAGACGAGAACAAAAGATGGGAACTTCTAAATACAGAAATAGTTCTCCCTCTCCTGTCAAAAGGCAAACTGGTAGGCTTGCTGAGTCTTGGCATGAAGGGAAAGAACGAACCTTTCTACAAGGAAGACTTGGAACTTCTAGAAACATTAAGTGACCAAATTAATATTTCACTAGAAAATGCGCTTTTAACAGAAGAGCTGCGAGAGCAAGATCGATTAAAAAAAGAATTAGAAGTGGCCCGACGCATTCAGTTGAGTTCACTGCCTCAGTCAGACCCGCAGGTAGCCGGTTTGGACATCAGTGGGGTTTCGATTCCGGCTCTTGAAGTGGGTGGAGATTATTATGATTACATCGAATTTACCGACGGTCGATTTGGTGTGGTAGTAGGCGATGTGTCTGGAAAAGGAACATCCGCTGCCCTTTACATGTCGCAGCTCAAAGGCATTTTGAAAACGGCTTCTAAGTTCTATAAATCCTTAAGAGATATAGTAGCGGAAGTCAATTCCATTACCTATACAAGTATTGAATTGCAGTCATACATTACGTTGACATGTGGTGCATTTGACTTGAAGTCTCACAAACTAAAATTGGTCCGAGCCGGTCACCTGCCGCTGATTTACTATTCTGCAAAGGAAAACACTTGTCACCAACTGGTGCCAAAAGGCATCGGAGTTGGATTAGAAAATGGTAAGATATTTAATGAAGAATTGGAAGAAGTAGAAGTGAAATTCGGAGCTGGCGATGTCTTCTTATTTTACACAGACGGAATTGTAGAAGCTCGGAATTCGCAAGGAGATGAATTTGATATCAATCTTCTAGTAAAGTTACTCCAAGAAAATGGATGGGACAGTGCATATTCTTTGCGCGAAAAAATCATTGGACAAGTACAGAACTTTGCAGCTAATGCTTCTCAGACCGATGATATGACTTTGGTGGTAGTGAAGGTTCGGTTGTAAAAAAACCAATGAGCAGCAAAAACTATTTTGACCAGATAGCCCCGCAATGGGACAAAACGCGGGAAAGCTTTTTCTCGGAGTTAGTTAGAGAAAAAGCGCTTTCCGTAGCCGGCGTACAAGAAGGGAAAATTGCAGCCGACATAGGCGCAGGCAGTGGCTTTATTTCCGAAGGACTGATTCGAAGAGGTCTTCGAGTGATTGCTGTTGACCAGTCTGAAGCCATGCTGTCAGAAATGAAGAAAAAATTCGCTGACTTAGAGGGCATTGACTATCGTTTAGGAAAGGCAGAGAATCTGCCAATTAATGATGAAACCGTTGATTATGTATTCGCCAATATGTATCTACATCACGTTAAGGCGCCGCCAAATGCGATAAAGGAAATGGTGAGAACCCTGAAATCCGGCGGTAAACTTGTAATTACAGACCTTGACGAGCATGATTATGAATTTTTGCGAGTCGAGCATCACGACCGCTGGATGGGGTTCAATCGGAATGATATCAGAAAATGGTTCACAGAGGTAGGGCTAAAACACGTGTCCGTTGACTGTGTTGGTGAGAATTGCTGTGCCCAATCAAGCGGAGGGGATAAACAGGCGAGCATTAGCATATTCGTGGCCTGTGGAGAAAAATAATCTTGCTTTTATTTAAATACATCCTTAGCTTATTTCCACCTAATATTTGCAATCTTTTCACTAACTTCGCGCAATTTCTTTTCGTGATTACAAAACTCAAATGTCTAACCATAACCAACCCACAGTAGAACTTCAAGACGTCAGCAAATCATACGGCGACCTAAAAGCCGTTGATAGGTTAAGCTTTACAACTTATCGAGGTGAGATATTTGGCCTTTTAGGTCCAAATGGAGCCGGAAAAACCACAACTTTAGAAATGATCGAAGGTCTGCGCAAACCGGACAGCGGAGAAATTTACATCGATGGGCACAATGTACAAATAGATTTGAAGGCAGTTAAAGAAGTCATCGGTGTGCAGCTTCAAAGCACCTCTATTTATAACAAAATTAAAGTCGGCGAAGCCCTTAAACTATTTGGTGGCTACTACAAAACCCGCCGTTCCGTGGATGAGCTTTTGAAATTGGTTGCGCTTGAGGATAAACGCCATAGCTACCACCAAAATCTTTCAGGTGGCCAGCAGCAAAGATTTGCTCTGGCATTGGCGCTCGTAAACGATCCTAAAGTGGTATTCTTGGACGAGCCAACGACTGGACTAGATCCCCATGCCCGACGCAATCTTTGGGATATTATCGCTGAAATGAAATCGGACGAAAAGACCGTTATTTTAACCACGCACTATATGGAGGAAGCCGAACGCCTCTGCGACCGAATCGCTATTATAGATTATGGACGCAAAATTGCTGAAGGAACGCCCTCTGAACTGATTTCTAAGCTTAATGTGGAAAGTTGTTTAGAATTTAGTGCCGATGGGCTTTTTGGTTCGCAGGAACTGGAAAAGCTGCCATCTGTGACTAAAGTGCTTTCTAAGGGAGACGATTTGGAATTGTTTTCCAAAAATCCTCATACCACATTATTAAATTTAATCGAACTTGCCAAATCCAGAAATGCAAAGATTAAAGATTTACACGTGCGCCGACCCACACTGGAAGATTTATTCATTGAATTAACGGGAAGGAGTTTACGAGAATGAAAATGCTTTGGGGTCAACTTAAGCTTGAAATGAAATTGTTCCTGAGAGATCGTCAGGCTGTGTTTTGGACTTTCTTTTTCCCAGTGCTTTTAATTCTTTTACTCGGTTTTGTTTTTGGCAAACCAGATTCCTTGAAATTTGGCGTCGGTCTGGTCGACGAAGATCAATCAACACAATCGCAAAATCTAATATCAGCCTTAGAAGAGGTGAAAGTTCTAAAACTGGAAAAAGGCGCCAGGGAAGAGATTATCGCGAAGCTCAAAGAAAACAAAAAGAAGCTGGCAATAATTATACCCGAAGGCTACGCGGAATCTTTAAATAACGGTGGTGCGCAGATTGAGGTTCTGTATGATCCTTCCCAGCCGCAAATCATTCAGGCCGTGATTTCCATTCTCAAGCAAAAAGTTGATGAGGTAAACTGGAAACTTTTGAATACCAAACCACCTATTCAACTGCTTCGAAATCCCGTGCAAGCCGAACGTCGTGATCTGAGTTATATCGATTTCTTGCTGCCGGGTATTATTGGTATGAGTGTTGTGTCAACCTGTCTATTTTCCATTGGCATGGTCGTTGTGGCCTATCGGGAAAAAGGCAAGCTGCGCCGACTCTCGGTGACGCCCCTGCCAAAACCCATTTTTATCGCGGGTCAGGTCTTGAATCGCTATTTCATTGTCCTACTACAAGCTTTCCTGCTGATTGCCTTAGGGTATTTGGTCTTCAAAGTCGAAATAGTAGGAAATATGTTCTCTTTTCTTGTTGTGCTTACCGTTGGGATGTTGGCTTTCATCGCGCTCGGATTTTTTGTTGCCAGTGTGGCGAAGACCACCGAAACCGCCTCAGGCATTGCTAACTCACTTTTCCTTCCCATGATCTTTCTGAGCGGCGTATATTTCTCTGTTGAGGGTATTCCTAAAATATTGAAGCCACTGGTTGAATTCTTACCTCTAACGCACATGGTCCGTGCTATTCGTGCCATTTTTAACCACGGGGCTGCACTGACTACCGTGCTACCTCAGATGGGTATCCTAACAATCTGGATGGTTGTTTGCCTTGGTTTATCCATAAAACTCTTTAAGTGGGAATAAAATTTTGACAAAACTTCTTGACCTTCCAATGATTTTTGTATATTTTCAAAAAAATTGTAACTATTCAGGCTGTCATTCTGGAAGAATCTTTTTTGAATCAACGTCCGACGAACTTTGTTTACTTAGTGCTAAAATCTACAAAAATTCCAACGGAATGAGAGGGCAGCCTGAATAGTTACAAAAAATTTAACAACTTTAGTAACTAAAAATGGCCAATAATCAAAGCTTAATCTTCTTCTTATCAAGCGCACACCCACCAGTAAACTGTGCTATCTAAAAATATTTTGATAACCAAAAGCTTTTAGGAGGGAGTATGTTCAGAAAGCCAGTTTTTTGGATCGTAATCACCTTGATTTCTATTGCAAGTGTGATTTTTACCTTCAAGTATTTCTCCCGGGCGTTTCCTATTGTAAATCTTGATTTGCAGATGGATCGACAACAGGCCCTTCAATCTGCGCAAGATTTAGCACAAAAATACGATTGGGGTCCAGAAGGGTTCAGGCAGGCCGCCTCCTTTGCTTTAGAGAGCGAAGTTCAGAATTTCGTAGAGCTTGAAGCCGGCGGAACGGATGCATTTAACAAACTGTTGAAAGAGGGCCTCTATTCTCCTTATACCTGGCGTGTTCGTCACTTCAAAGCGGGTGAGACCAATGAGACCCTTATTCGCTTCACCCCTCAAGGACAACCGTATGGCTTTGTTGAGACTCTGCCAGAGGATGAGCCGGGTGCGAGTCTGACGGCGGATTCTGCACGTGTCATTGCAGAAAGGGGAGCTGCGAATGACTGGCAGGTCGACTTAGCGGCTTATGAGTTAGCTGAAAAATCACAAGAACTCCATCCAGGGGGTCGAACCGATCATACATTTGTTTATGAGCGTCCCAATGTTCAAATCGGTGAAGGTCGTTACCGTATGCGTTTAGTGGTAGGAGGTGATAGACTAACAGAACTCACTCATTTCATAAAAATTCCCGAAGCGTTTTCGCGACGATTTGAGGAGTTGCGCTCGGCCAATAATACAATTGCCTCCACAGCTATTATCGCAGTAGGCGTTTTGTATGTTCTGGGGGGTTGCATCATTGGATTGTTTTTTCTGCTTCGCCAGCGTTGGGTTGTCTGGCGAAAAGCACTTTTCTGGGGAATTTTCATTGCCTTATTAGTAGCTCTAGCAGGCATCAACCAATTGCCATTAGCATGGATGGATTATGACACGGCCCTCTCAACCCAGGGATTTCTGCTTCAGCAAATTTTCCAATTATTGGCAACATTTATTTTTTTGAGCGCCTTAATGGCTTTATCATTTATAGCAGCAGAGAGCCTCTCGCGTAAAGCCTTCCCACATCATATCCAACACTGGCGTCTTTGGTCCTCTGAGGCGGCAAGTTCTCCGTCCATTCTTGGGCGAACCATGAGTGGATATTTATTGGTGGCCGTTTTTTTAGCTTATGATGTAGCTCTTTATTTTTTTGCAACGAGAGTTCTTGGTTGGTGGACCCCATCGGAAGCACTTTTTCAACCTGATGTGCTAGCCACATATTTCCCTTGGTTGACTTCTATTGCCATTTCTGCCCAGGCAGGTTTTTGGGAAGAGTGTTTGTTCCGTGCGGTTCCCATTGCTGGGGCGGCCCTCATCGGTCAAAGGTTTGGTGGACGCCGCGCCTGGATTATTGCTGCATTCATCATTCAAGCTCTAATTTTTGGCGCCGCTCACGCCAATTATCCAAATCAACCAGCTTACGCGCGATTGGTGGAGTTGATCATTCCTTCACTTGGTTTCGGTGCGCTTTATTATTACTTTGGCCTCTTGCCAGCGATTATTTTACATTATGCAGTTGATGTTGTTTATATTGCACTACCGCTTTTTGTCTCTTCAGCGCCAGGTATCTGGGTTGATCAAACTTTGGTTGTTTTGTTAATGTTTGTACCGCTTTGGGTCATAATCCGTGGCAGGCTGAAGACCAAACGCTGGGGTGAACTTACGGAGGAATACTACAACTGCTCCTGGAGCCCACCTGCAAAAGTAGAGCCTGAACCAGTTGTGACTAAAATTGAAGAAAAGGCCGTACTCAGTACAACAACCAGTCGTTTGCTGATGGTTGGAGGCGTCTTAGGTTTAATCATCTGGTTATTTGCCTCTAACTTTCAAAATCAGGCGCCTCCCTTGACCATTGGCCGTAAGCATGTTAAGGAATTAGCACGCAAAACCTTAACTGAACGCGGCATTGAGCTGCCAGAAACTTGGCAAATTTTAAGTTCAGTCCAAGCAGAGCCTGGCCAACAAGATCGCTTCGTCTGGCAAATAGGGGATAAAGAAAATTATGAAAATTTAATGGGTCATTACTTATCACCTCCGCAATGGAATATCCGCTTTGTCCAGTTTACTGGAGATGTCGCCGAACGGGCGGAAGAATACCAGGTGTTTATTGCAAACGATGGGGAAATCATAAGGATTCGTCATCAACTGCCGGAGGCGCGGCCCGGATTGAGGTTATCAGAAGATGAAGCACGTGTGATTGCTCATTCGGTTCTTACGGAGAAGTACCAACTGAACCCTTCAGAACTCAAAGAAGTCTCAGCCGTAGCTTCAAAGTTACCAAATCGCCGGGATTGGGTGTTCACATTTGCCGATACGTTGAATTATCCATTGAGTGAGGGAGAAGCTCGTATCTCAGTAGAAATTGCCGGGGATGAAGTGGTGGATGCGTATCAATTTGTTCATGTTCCTGAGGAATGGGCGCGACAAGAGCGTAATGACAGGAACCTTACTAACACAATACAAGCTTTCTGTGTTGTGTTAGTAGTCGTCATGATCCTTGCCGGAATCATTGGTGCCATTGTCAGTTGGAGCCGCAAGAAATTCTCTGTTGCCGTCTTTCTTAGCTTCTTTGCTTTATTGTTTGGTTTGCGTATTATTGCTCTTATTAATAATTGGCCGAGCACCCTCGCACAATTTTCGACGGCTGAGCCTCTTTCGAATCAAACCTTTACAGCGATTGCTTTCTCTGTTTTAGGGTCCCTCTTTCTTGCCGGTGGTTTTGCACTTATCGTTGGTTTCATTCAAATTTGGAAAAGTGAACAATCTCCAGTTCAAAGTTCTAAGGCTGTCTTGTTAGGATTATCTTTAGGAACTTTGATTGTAGGCATACTATCCTTAATTGCTAAATTTGCACCATCGCTCGCCCCTAATTGGGCAAATTATTCCGCGGCGAGCACCTACCTCCCTTTCTTAGGTGCTGGCATGGCGCCCATAGAACAGTACATTTTGCGAACGACATCGTTTTTATTCATATTTGTAGCAGTAGACCGGTTCACTAAGAGTTGGTCTCAAAGACAAGGCTTATTTTCAATTGTGCTGATTTCTTCAGGTCTTATTCTTACTGGAGTCACTGGAGTTACCGATGTGCCTTACTGGTTGCTTTCGGGATTTATATCTGGTGCTATAATGTTATTAGCATATCAGTTTGTGCTACGATTTCATTTGGTACTTATTCCTCTGGCAGTAGGGACGTTTGCAATGCTTAGTGTGATAAAGCAGGGGGTTTTGAAAGCGTATCCTGATGCAATTCCGGGAGCATTTCTGGCAATTATTTTTATAGGGCTGATTTCCTTTTGCTGGTTTAGGAAATTAGACACGCAACAATCATAATGATTGGTTTATTTTTCCATTTCATATTCTACTTTTAGTAGGGGTTTTAATAAAAATCCAAACCAACAATCAATCTAAGCGATAATAAAAAATGCGGCAGAGATTAAAGCGGGGAAAAAGTATATCTAAAGAGCTGGTCACAAAAATTAAGGATGCGGTATTGGAAAACAAGGACAAAGTTTACCAAGAAATCCGCGAAACTAAAGAGCTGTACGATTTAATGTTGAAATGGAGTTCAGGCGAGCAGCTTACGAATATTGAAAAGGCGGCGGTCAAATCTCAACTCTTTGACATCTGTAAAACCGTCCCTGCTTTGGCCGTTTTTATGGTGCCCTTTGGGAGCATTTTGCTGGCTCTGTTGATTAAGTTTCTACCCTTTAACATCTTGCCCACGGCCTTTGATGAGGGAGATTTAAATTTAGAAGATGAGATATAATTTCCTCTTGGAGTTATTACTATCAGTTTGAGAGATGTGATTTCATCAATCTACACAAAACTTGTTGTAAATAGAAATCACCGAATCCAATAAGCTTGAAAAGCATTCAAAAATAAAACTCCTCTTTAATTTACAAAATCTATAACTTTAATTATGTCGTAACAAAAGCATTGACTTTCAGTTAATGCTTTTTTATTTTTTAAAAAGTTTAAAATTCTTTCTTACTAGGAACTGATCAATGGCATGGATTAGAACTATTTCAGAAGAGGAAGCAACAGGCAGTCTTAAGCAGCAGTATGATGCTGCTATTGAGCGCGCGGGTCAGCTTTTCAATATTGTTAAGATCTCGAGCCTTAAACCCGAAATCTTGCGGACATTCATACAGTTGTATCTTCAACTCATGCATGGGCCGTCGGGACTCAGTAGGGCTCAACGTGAGATGATTGCGGTTGTCGTTTCAGTACTTAATCACTGCCGCTACTGAATCGAGGCGCACGCAGAGGATCTGCGTTCGGAAACACAAGACGAGGCTTTAGTGAAGACCATAAAAACGGACTTCCGAAAAGCTAAATTAGACTCGGCCACCAGGTCAATGTTAGAGTTTGTGGAACGGGTTACCGTGAAAGCACATGAAATCCAAGAAGATGAAGTAGCTGCTTTAAGACAAGAAGGTTTTACGGATGAGGATATTTTGGATATGGTTCATATTGCCGGATATTTCAATCATATTAACCGTCTGGCCGATGCCCTGGGTGTGGAGCTGGAAGATTTTATGGTAGCATCAAAAAATAATAAATGACTTACTTTTAATAAATTTCGTAACTATTCAGCCCTTACTGTCATGCCTTAGGCATCTTCCCTTGTAAGAGCACTAATTTGCAAGCTTGCAGCTTCTGTGGTTATTGAGGGAAGATTCCTAACGGAATGACACCTGAATAGTTACTGAATTTCAAAAGATTTGAGGATTAATCACGGATGAGGGAATCCTTTGTGTAGACAACAAATGCATGCATGTTAACCAACTCCAATTAAGGAGACACCCTCATGATTGAATTCCAAGATATTTTTGAAGAAACCACTGCATTAGAAAAAAAAGTGGGGGAGCAAATTAAGCTGCTTAGGGCTTTGGCGAATTTCCATGTAAAGGAAGATTCAACAGCCGAATGTGAAGATTTGTTAAACCAGCGACAACAGATTGTAAAATCGCTAAAGGAAATGGAAAAGATTTTCGAAAAGTTGGTGGAATCATGGAATGATTCAGTTGAAGAGCTGAAATCAGCGATTGCTTATAGCCCAGAAGCTGATGATTATTCTGACCTGATTACTAAATTTATTAATATAGCGGTACCACCTGAAATGCAGATCATTTGGCGTCCAAAGGATTTCACGGGCTCTCTGCATGTTTTTTTTGTGGATGGCAAAATTGATTCGAGCTCTCTAATTGAAAAAAAACCCCGACCAACCACAGAGCATATTAATGAGACCGGCCCACCTACTAATGAAGTGGTGTCGGAAAAACCAGTAACAGTAGTCAATAAGCCAAAAGAGTCTTTTACGATAATGAAAACCCCATTTAGCCCAGAGATTAGTATACATTATTCTGTGCCAAAGGCTGTTACCGTAGTCATCAACATCTATAATCAATTAGATCAATTGATTCGTTGTTTTGAAAAACGGCATGACCGCGCGGGTGATTATTCAGTTGTGTGGGACGGGCGGGACGATGAGGGAAATCTGCTCCCGAAGGGGACCTATTATTGCCAGCTTCAAATTGGGGATACCAATTCGGAAACGAAACCGATAGTGCTTTCTTAAACCCGGAATTGTCCAAATTTTGTTTGACTTTATCCAGAATTTGCATAAATTAACATTGAGTGTATGAATGAATTCAATCCAAATAAATAAAAAATGTAAAGCGAAAGGGTAAAAGCTCTCTAGCTGTTTTATTCACTCTTAATTTTTCTAGGAGGGAAAGGTTATCATGAAAGCAAAAACTATTGCTCTGTTAGTGGTGCTCGGCTTATTTGTAATTATTCTAATCCAAAATATGTCAGAAGTTCAGATTCATATATTATTGTGGCCCATTACCATGCCTAAGTTAATTCTCATTTTGGCCTCAGCGTTGTTAGGTTGGGTTGTAGGCTGGTTTAGCCATGTAGCGTACCGGAGCGGCAAAGAAAAGTCCAAATCCTTCAAAAAAGAAACAAAGGTTAAACAAACGGTAGAGCCCAAAAAAGAAGAAGAGGCATAAGCTTTCAACAATGATAAGCCGCTTTACCGATTATGAAAATATTTTACCTCAAGGCCAACTAATTCATAAAATCTTCGAGCGTTAAACTTAATCAGATTAAGATTACTCCAACGGATCGTAAAACTAGTACATCGTTTCATCAAAAAGATTACATAGAGTGCTGTCATTGCGAGGCGTTTTTTGCCGAAGCAATCTCCTGTTTTGAGGCACGAGATTGCTTCGCTGAGGAGCGCTCGCAATGACATATAAAGTGTAAAGAGTTTCATGAAACGGCATACTAGTCTTCTCAAACTCAGTTGGGTTCAGCCATATAGTCAAAGCAACTAGATTGGAGACTACACCTTATGAACGCTTTATCGAATCATCCTGACGAACAAAAACTGATTGAGCGAGTTTATGAAGCTGGACAAGGTCATGTATTTAGGTTTTGGGATGAACTTAAGGATGATTCTCGTAGACGCTTGCTTAATCAACTTAAGGAAGTCGATTTTGATCTGCTGGCTGAGCTAGATCGAAAGTTTATTCAAACCCAGGAGGGAGATAGAATTCAAGGAAAGCTTGAGCCCGCAGATTTTATTGCCCTACCTAAATCGCAGCAAGAAAAGGAAGCTGCCACTCAAGCCAGATTAACCGGTGAAAGAGCGTTACAGCAAGGTAGAGTGGCTGCGTTTCTTGTAGCAGGGGGCCAGGGAACCCGTTTGGGATTTCACGGTCCTAAGGGCCTTTTTCCAATAAGTCCTATCAAAGAAAAAAGCTTATTTCAGCTTCATGCTGAAAAAATTTTGGCGATGTCAAAGAAGTACGATGTTGTCATACCGTGGTATATCATGACCAGCGAAACCAACCACCAGCAGTCCATAGATTTCTTTGAGGCTCATGAATATTTTGGTTTGAATGCCCAAGATGTCATGTTTTTTCGTCAAGAGATGGTTCCGGCGCTGGATCCAAAGGGACGGTTGATTCTGGATGCCAAAGATCATATTTTTA
>JBHIAW010000069.1:0-14483 GCA_046758765.1 bacterium | reverse complement strand
AAGGCGGAGAAAATGAAGGAATCAATTCGGTTGATCACAAGAACCACTTGGATTGCCACTCTAATTCTGCTTTTCTTTACTTATGGCTGCCAAAGGGGAAATTCAACGAGCAAAGAAGCCATAGATCTCGCTAGAAAGGAGGTAGACGCAGCCTGGTTATCCGAAGATGCTGATGTCATAATGGCCCATTCTGCGGATGATATGATCCTCATGCCGCCAAATGTGGGAAGGAAAACAGGAAAGGAAGAAATTCGCAGTTTCCTGCAAGGCTTTTTCGATCACTTCACTATGACAGAGCTTAAAATAACGGAAAGAGAGGTTATAGTCTCTGGTGACTGGGCATTTGAAAGAAGCTCATACGAATGGGTGATTGTCCCAGAAGGCGGGGACGAAGGGATGAGCGACCAGGTCAATTTCATTGGAATTTGGCAACGTCAGTCCGACGGGGCCTGGAGAGAAGTACGCGCGATTTGGAATAGCACCAAACCGATTGCTGGCACACAATAGCGGCCCGTTTCTGACTAGCGAGCCTGAGTACTGCAGCCCTGTTTCTGCCCCGCGGAAAAGCAAATCCGCAGGGCAGGCTCAGTCGTCAAACAAAGAAAATAAGTAACTATCCAGGCTGCCCTGTCATTCCATAGGAATCTCTGTAAATTTTAGCACTAAGTAAACAAGGTTCTTTCGGACTTTGATTCAAAAAAAGATTCTTCGAGAATGACAGCCTGAATAGTTACGAAAATAATAAAGTAACAGATCAAATATAAGACAGGATTAACACGATGAACAAGATAAAAGGCGTGTAGTTTATGCGCCTAAGAAACAAAAAACAGGCTCTAATGGACGAGGTATATCATGGTATCATTTCACAATTCTTTGCGGTGCAAGCAGATATTACTCGGGCTGGTCATTTTTATGCTACAATGCTTTTCTACGGTCTTGTATGCACAATCCCTGGGAACCGTTCGCTTTGGCGTGATTGGCGATTACGGCGACGCTGGTCAGGCTGAACTGGACGTATCCAACCTCATTAAGAGTTGGAATGTAGACCTGCTTATCACCACCGGAGATAATAATTATCCAAATGGGGAGGCTTCGACAATCGACGAAAATATCGGTCAATACTACCATGAGTTTATTTTTCCATACGTAGGAAATTACGGACAGGGGGATAGCACAAATCGTTTCTTCCCATGTTTAGGCAACCATGACTGGCGCAGCCCGGGTGCCACGCCGTATCTCAACTACTTCACGTTGCCTGGCAATGAGCGTTACTACGATTTTAGCTGGGGCCCAGTGCACTTCTTTGTGATTGACAGCGATAACGATGAACCTGACGGGATTTCGAGCACTTCCATCCAGGCTAGCTGGCTGCAAGATCAACTGGTGGCCTCGAGTGCACCTTGGAAAATTGTCTATCTGCACCATCCGCCTTACTCGTCAGGGTCACATGGATCAAGTTCAGCGCTGCAGTGGCCTTACGAGGATTGGGGAGCCACGGCTGTGTTCGCAGGTCACGACCATACGTACGAACGAATATTCCGAGATGACAACCACGACGATGTCGTCTTGCCGTACTTTGTCAATGGTTTGGGGGGCAGCAGTAGATACTCATTCGGGGCCCCCGTGTCCGGAAGTCAAGTACGGTACGCAGACGACTATGGTGCCATGCTGATTGAGGCAAACGAAGCTGCTATCACCTTCCAATTCGTGACGCGTACTGGTGTGTTAATCGATACCTATACGATCACGGACAGCACCGTTGATGTAGACACTCCAGTACTAACTGATTTGCCGAGACATTTTGCCTTGAAGCAGAATTTTCCCAATCCGTTTAACCCCAGCACAACGATTGAGTTTTCACTACCTCGCTCAGCTTATGTGATCCTGAACGTGTACAACGTCCTGGGAGAAGAGGTGGCCACACTGCTCTCTGAAACGCTTCCTGCCGCCAGATATACATACAATTGGAATGCAAGCGGGTTGGCGAGCGGAGTTTATTATTATCGATTGCAAGCTGGTGAATTTTCTGAAACTAAGAGACTTTTACTGCTCAGATAAAAGAAAGTGTCAGTTAAGAAGCTTACCTTACAAGAAAGGCAAAAATGAACCGATTCCACACAAGTTTAGTGGTTTTAGCGGTGTTTCTGGTAAACAGAGCGACCTCACAAATTACGCACATTATGGTTATCCGGCTGAGAAGGACTAACCAGGCTGGAAGAAGCCAAGGTCACCGCCATTTTTCAGGAGCAGGTGTCATGAGAGCCGCCTTGCAGAGCGTAGTAACGTTATGTACTCTGCTAACAGTCCTTTGGACGACCGCGGCTTACGCCATCTTGCCGCCAGAACGTACCGGCAACTTCTACGTCACCAATTTCAATGGCAATAGCGTCGTGGTCTACGATTCGTTGGGAACCTACCTGCGTAGTTTTACTGCACCGGGACTTGACGGGCCTCGCGGTATCGTCTTTGCACCCAATAGCAAGATTTATGTCGCAAGCCAACATTCGGACCAGGTGTTCGTCTTTGACCAAGATGAGCAATTTGTTACAAAGTTTACTGACCAGCAACTCGATGGCCCGACCGGAATGGCGCTCATCGGCTCCGCGGAGCTCTATGTATGCAGCTTCAACAACGATCAGGTGGTTGTATTCGATCTCGATGGGAACATGCTACGCACTTTGACCGGCGGTGGCATGAATGGACCTAACTGCGTCGCGGTCGACTCGGATGGCAATTTCTACGTCTCCAGCGCGCTGACTGCCAATGTCATCAAATTCGACGCCAACGATCACTTTATGACCACCTTTACCGGAGGCGGGTTATCGAGTCCAATGGGCATCGCCCGCGATACCAGTGATGTGCTCTATGTTGCCGGTGGCGGATCAAACAACATCGTTAAGTTTGACACCATTGGTAACTATCTGGCTAGCATCACGCATCCCGATCTGACCGGCCCCCAGGGCGTGGCGTTCGACGCCCAAGGACACCTGTTTTCCTCGTCATTCTATCTCAATCAGGTTGTTGAATTCGATGCCGGCGGAAATTACGTGCAGACGATCACAGGCGGCGGTCTACAGATTCCTCGCAGCATAGCGTTCGAACCGCTCGAGACCGTCACAGCGATTACCGAGTCGGTGATTCCAAACCGGTTTACTCTTTACCAAAATGCGCCAAACCCGTTTAATCCTGCAACGGTGATTCGCTATGATGTACCCGCAGGTGGGGAACACGTCACGCTTCAGATTTTTGATGTAAGTGGACGGCTGGTGGCGACGTTAACCGATGGGTGGCAGGCCGGTGGCGGCAAGGCCGCACTATGGAATGGAGCCGACCGCCAAGGCCGACAGGTTTCGACCGGGGTCTACTTTTATCGATTGAAAGCGAGGGATTTCAGCGAGACGCGCAAGATGTTGCTGCTCAGATAGGAGATAGTGTAGCACATTCAATACAGCGGACTCGGCCTATCTATTCCATCAGGTGATCCTTAGTTTAACGGAGGTTTCAAGTCAAATAAAGGCGCAGATTCATTCTTTAAAGCCCCATATTGTTCTTGGACCATTTCAACAATATGGGGCTTTTTATGCCCTTCGCGCAATTTTTGTGCGATAAAGCTCTTGACCTCCAGCGCCCCGTTCTTATGGTCGCAAGTGCAGACATCTAAGGGGTCACTGCACGAACCACATGGGCACATAAACTCCCGAGCAATATCCAAAACCACTGCGCTTTGCAATAGTTGATCTGTTTGTATAGCAGATGTCACTGGAGACGATTTGTCCTCAGAGTTAAAGGCATATTTAAAAATGGCCAACCCAATCACAATTCCCAAACCCACCAGCGCTAGGGAATAACCGAAATGTATTTGAGTTTTTGCCTGCTGCTGGTGTTGTGATTTTCGTGCTACAATTGGTGTCCCACAATTGGGGCAAAATTTACTTTTTCGAGTGACAGTGTGATGACAGTTTTGACACTTCATATTGGTTTATTCCCTAACTTAAACAGTAGCCAATTAATGTTCGTCCCCACTCTCCTCATGCTCATGGGTAATATTCCACTTGACCTGACTGGCTTCTATTCCTTCAACAACGCCTTGACCATTGTGCCAGCCCAAGCCGCATCCAGGACAGACCTCCTCACCCGCTTTAATCTCGTCATGACAATCGCACTCACCCTCAAGAAGCGCACACCAATTGCAGGTGGGATGAGTACAGCAATCATACTTGCCTGCAGCGGTGAGCTGTGTTTTGACGTCTTTTAGCTCCTGTTTGATTTTTTCCAGTTGCCCTTCAGGGGATGAACTGAAAGTTTGTTCAGCATTTTGCTGCGCTGCTTCTTGTTTATCGGTGGACTGACAAGATATAAAAGCCACAAAACAAACTAAGAAAACAAATAACAAAGTGAATTTCTTAGAACTCATTCAAAACTCTCCTTTCTTGGTTTGGCAAATCCCTCATTCGACACCTAAGTTTTCATTTTTGATGCGCTTTCTGGGTAATTTTCCATAAAATTATTGTTCAGGCTCAGATGAATATTTTTCTGGATTTTCAACAAAGGCCATCTTATCCGCTTCCATACAGAAATAGTAGGTTTTCCCTTGATATTCCGTTGTAAATTGAGCTTCATCCTTATTAACTTGCATCCCACACACTGGGTCCACGGCCATGTTTGCTGCCATTTCACCTTCCGTGGCTTGTGCTTCATGAGCTTGAATTTCTTCTGTTTGCTGCGATTCCATCTCGGCTTCCTTTTTCTCACCGCAGGTCACAAAAAAGGTGAAAGCAGTGATCACAATTAATGAAAATAACATAGTTTTCATGCTACCCTCCATATTTTTTTTAGTTAAGTAAAATTTAAGTGAATTGGATTTATGATTTGATCTCTAGCCAATTAGAAACCTCCGAAAGATGACTTTATGATTTCCATGACCAAGGCCTCATGTAATTAAAATCGCGCTGGGTAAATCTCCTGAATAAGAGAATAAAGCCGCTCAAAGCCATGTCTTTCCTTATGGGTGACAATATTTCACCTGAATTAGCATCTAACATAGTCAGAAAACCATCTTCAGTTATGACTTCATAAACCGGTCGGCCAAGCGAACGTTTAAGCGTTACTTTCAGCACCCCGGGACGCCCGTTCTGCATGGCAAGGATGTTTTCTAAGGGATAGCTGATGTCTGCGCTTGTTAATGGCTTTTCCGGCGTGTTGTTGATGTTATGTTCGCCTCGTACTTTTTCTATGGGAAAATAACTCATCACAAAACCGCCGGTGGTCCAGGCAAGCACTTGAACGCCAATAATGAGACCGAACAACTTATGGAATTTTCGGTAGCTTCTGCTTTTAAACATGCCGCCTCCATGATACTTGTATTTACCCCCGCGGGATGCAAAACCTGTGGAAGATTTGCGACACAAAATATAATAACAAGATAAAAATCTTTAAGGAAAAATCAAGAAATTAGTTTCATTTATCTCAACAAAGTCATCTCACGGACTTGGGAAAGGCTGCCGGTTTTCAACTGAATAAAATAAACTCCACTTTCAACTGATCGACCCTTAGCATCCGTTCCATCCCAAGTGGCTGAATATTCTCCTGCCTTTTGGCGGCCGCGATAGAGTTGCAGGACCTCTCGACCGTTAACATCGTAGATTCTTAAACTAATATCTGAATCTTGTGAGAGTCGATAACGAATGGTCGTTTGAGGATTAAATGGATTTGGGAAATTAGGTAATAATTCAAAGTCCCCTGGCAGCGATGCGGATTCTGGTGTTTCGACAGAAGTTGCTGGGCTTGCACTCAAAACATTAAAAGTACGGACTGGATTTTGATTAATAAAAATGGTATTAACTTCCGCATCAACCGTTGCAGCAGGAATAACTCGCCATTGAAAATTGCTATCTAAATATTGCACCTGAATCGATTCCTCTGACAATCCACGACGCATAAGTTCGATTTCATCATAATGAAAACGAATACCTATTTCTCGATTAAATCCCATCATCATGCCTGAACCTCGCATGTGATTCCCATGACCATCTAAATTTTCCGTATAATATCCTTCAAACATAGTTGAGTCCACCATTCCTGGCAGGCTGTCCACAGGCCAATCTTCGTTATGGTGTCTGTCATTGTGATAGTGATTGCCGTGTCCCTGCGGATAAGTAGTTTTGCTTGTGAGAATGGAAATGCAAATAATCATGGAAAAGGCTATGATCAACCTCAAATTTATCAAATACCTCATGATACTCCTCCTCTTTTCATACAGGCTGTGTGATTTTTTATTTCACAACTCTTAAAAATCTCGCATTGATCGCCACAATAACCGTACTTAAAGACATGAGCACAGCACCCATGGCCGGACTGAGAAGAATCCCATATTTAAAAAGTACCCCGGCTGCTAGTGGAATTGCAAACGCGTTATAGCCTGTAGCCCAGGCCAGATTCTGTATCATCTTTTTATAAGTTGCCCGAGCCAAACCTATGATGGCCACCACATCAAGAGGATTGCTTCTTACTAAGACGATATCGGCAGTTTCCACGGCAACATCGGTACCAGCACCAATGGCAATTCCCACATCCGCTTGTGCTAGCGCTGGTGCATCGTTTACACCATCACCTGTCATGGCAATCACCAAACCTCTGGACTGAACCTCTTTCACCTTGTTAGATTTTTCATGGGGTAAAACCTCGGCAAAATATTCATCCAGTTCTATCTCCTCCGAAACCCATTTGGCAACCTGTTTGTTATCTGCAGTGAGCATCATGCAAAGGGTGGGTTGCATGCCCCAAGGATTCGATATTTCTTAGCGAGAAAAATGATGCCAACGATAATAAGTCCCCACCAAAGTAGCATCATAAAGCATCCTCCCCCAAAGCAATCCATCCAATGCATAGTTTTCTCCTTTCTTGTTCAAGTTTATTTTTCATCTTTTTCTACTTTCTCGTTTTCTACGTATCATACCTCTCCCCATCATTCGCCCCATGCCACGTTTACGCATCATCAGAGCATGAGCCTCACGCATGTCGCTACGCATTCCGGTCATCTCTTCCCCTACCAGCCCATCATGCCACGTGGCCACCTAAGGTTAGGCACTACAATTGGCCTTCCGTGATAGTCTCGCAAACTGTCGGCCGCTTGGCCGTCGCCCTGACCATTTCCCTGTTCGCCATGACAGGCAGTACAATCACGCTGGTAGATTTCGCGTGCGTACGCCAGTCTCTGCTTAGGAGACATCTTTTCCTGGTTTACTTCTCCACAGTTCACCGTTCCTATAAGCACCAAAAACCATAGGAGACCTCAAAAGAATTTCATGAATCACCCGCCAATTTTATTTCAAAATAACTGCCATTAGCCCTCTTCACTGATTGACTTACTAATCCCTCATCTAAGTCCACAACCTCCTCAATAGCATAAACGGCGCTTTTAAGATTAATTCCAAGCATCGATGCTTTGAGTAACAATTTGCCGGTAATTTTGTATCGTGTTATATCTTTGACCCTTAAATAGGTACTTCCTTTATATTCCAACTTACTTTGTGCGGTCTGGACCTTTACTTCCATGCCGCAGACTGGGTCTTTTGTCATCGCACTCTCCTTTGGTTTAGATATTGCTGTCTAATGTTACTTTGCGTTCTTAGATACTGACTCGATTGTTCAAAATTGACGATGAAGTGCAGGATAAAAAACAGTAAATTGCACTCTCGATCTCTAAGTTAAGTTTTCCTAAATTAAATTGTCAAATTTAGGCAAATCGAGACAAGGCCTGACAAAAACACTATGCGCGTGGAGGAGCGTGCAAAAGACAGGATAGGGCGTACTTATCCCTCACTCGAAATGAAATTGGTAGTCTGAAGTTTTGAAAATAAAAACGCGGGTTAGAATATACAGTAGTCTTTACGTTTATTGCTTTGAGAAGCGGTGACAAATGTTGCTCAAACGAAACCTGACCTGTGAAATATTGACTGCCGATATAGAGATTCAGACTATTGTCACAACAAAACTCTGCCTGATGTTCTTCATCAGGATGTTTGCGTGAAGGTGTAGGTTTTTCGTGCTCATGGGTTTCAGTGTCTTGATATATGTGTGGCGGCCACTCCGCAACCTGGGCAATGACTTGCTCTAGCAAGAAGGCTTGAGGAGTCACAGACAGCATGAAACTGATCAGAAGGAAAATTATTTTCGGGCGCGTTAATTGCATCGTGTTTCCTGAATATCTTAAACCAAGTTAAAATATTTTCATAAAATGTCAAGCAAAAATTTTTCAATTAGTCAATTAGTTATAGCTCCATTAATCAGAAAATAAGAAAAACTAAAATCCTATAAATAGATTTGATAAGAACTAGAAGCATGGGCTCTTCTTTATTGTTCTATGGTGTCTCAAGCTTCGTAAGAAAGTCGCCTAACACAAGTTCACAAAACGTCGTCGGTGCAGAAATCCAGATGTTTCGTCTCCCGCCTTGGAAAAAGTAGTGGTCCAGGCCCGCACTCGCCGCAGAATGAATGGTTTTCCCTTCTTTTTCAAACTGTTTAATGTATGAAAATTCCGGCGATTTTTGGGCTTTGATATTTTCCACCATTCTGGACATCATCTCGGCTGACTTTTCCTCGCTGTCAAAAATGGTCAGATAAACTACCGCTTCGTTCCCCTCATCTTGATAAGTACCAATAACGCTGTCATAATTGGCAAAATCAACTCCATGGTGCATCTTACTCAACTTGTTCTGAGCGACTTCGCTCTTTTCGACCCGCACCAAATGCAAATCAGCGAGCTTATCCGGCAACAAGCCCTCGACCGACTTTTGACTACACGTAAAGTACAGTGAAGTGATCAAAATGATCAACGGTACATAGTGTTTTCGAACGCCCATAATTTACTCCTCACTCTTTTAAATCATTCAATAAGAAATGTTAAATGGAGAAGGGAGAATGAGCACCCAAACCAAGAGGGAGCCCTCGAATCCTCAACCGTCCTGGACGCAGTCATAAGATATTCGATTTCATTCTAACAGGACGTGGGTATCATTCTCCCTTCAAGTTTTTGTAGCTTTGTCACTTCTTTCCTGTTTGCACCACATACTTGTCCGGATTCTTCTCAAACTCGGACTGACACAGTGGGCAACAGAGCAGATACACTTTTCCCTTATATTTCTTAACCACATAGGCTTTGTTGCGATTCATCCTTCTACCACAAACGGGATCACGATGCATTGTTTGCTCCTTCCAATAGTTTGAATCCTCTCGAAGTTTACCTGCGCTTAAATCGTTTCAGTCGCAGTGAATTGCTGACTACCGACACCGAACTGGCCGCCATGGCCACGGCTGCAAATACCGGATTAAGCAAAATCCCGAAAAAAGGATACAAAACTCCTGCCGCCACTGGAATAAAGGCGCTGTTGTAGAAAAAGGCCCAGAAGAGATTTTCTTTAATGATTCGCATGGTTTTTTTCGACAACTGAATGGCCGTCACCACAGCGCGCAAGTCATCGGATATGAGGGTAATGTCTGAAGCCTCCATGGCAACATCGGTGCCTGTGCCAATGGCAATACCGATATCCGCCTGCGCTAACGCGGGTGCGTCATTGATACCGTCACCCACCATGGCCACCATCCTTCTTTCGTCCTGGAGCTTCTTGACCTCAAGGGCCTTATCCTCTGGCAAGACCTCGGCCAACACCCGGTCAATGCCAACCTGGCGAGCAATGGCCTCGGCCGTGCGCCAGTTGTCACCTGTAATCATGATCACCTCAATGCCCAATCGATGCAGGGCTGCAACCGCCTTGCCAGAGTGTTCCTTAAGCGTGTCAGCAACCGCCACAATGCCTGCGGCCTTGCCATTCTCTGCTACAAACATGGGTGTTTTACCTTCATTAGATAACTCTTCGGCTTTTGCTTCAAGAACGCCTAATTGCACCGCGCGTTTCCGCATGAACTTACGGTTTCCAAGCAAAACCACCGTGTCATTCACTGTGGCTTCGATACCATGGCCCGGGATGGCATGAAACTCCACTGGGTCCTCAATCCTTACTCCATCGGTCTTGGCACGGTCAACAATAGCTTCTCCCAGAGGATGCTCGGAAAATTTTTCTGCTGAGGCCGCGAAGCTCAAAATGGTATCTTCGTTGTAACCATTAAAAGGCATGATATCCGTTACCTCGGGTTCGCCCTTGGTCAAGGTGCCGGTTTTGTCAAAAATGATGGTGTTCAGACGATGAGCGGTCTCTAGACTTTCACCGCCTTTAATCAGGATGCCATGTTCAGCGCCTTTGCCTGTGCCCACCATAATGGCCGTGGGCGTGGCCAAACCAAGAGCACACGGACAGGCGATGATCAGTACAGCCACAAAGTTGAGTAAAGCAAAGGTAAGGGCCGGTGTTGGACCAAAAGCCAGCCAGATGACAAAAGTAACCACGGCGATGCTAATTACAATTGGCACAAAAATGCCGCTGATTTTATCCGCTAATCGCTGAATCGGTGCCTTAGACCCCTGCGCTTCTTGCACCAATTTGATAATTTGCGCAAGTGCGGTATCTTTGCCCACCTTGGTTGCCCTGAATTTGAACGAACCGGTTTTGTTTATGGTCGCACCGATGACTTCATCGCCCACACCTTTCTCCACTGGCAGGCTTTCTCCTGTCAGCATAGATTCATCCAAAGCGGAGCGTCCTTCAGTAATCAGTCCGTCTACCGGAACTTTTTCCCCTGGTCGCACCACAACCACATCGCCTATCTGCACCTCCTCCACGGGGACATCGATTTCTCGTCCATTTCTAACCACCCTTGCGGTCTTGGCCTGCAAGCCCATGAGTTTCTTGATGGCTTCGCTGGTGTGACCTTTCGCGATAGCTTCAAGAAATCGACCGAGGAGAATCAAGGTGATGATGATGGCTGCGGTGTCAAAATAGACTTTGGGTTGCTGACCGGCTGCGGTAAAAAACGCCGGAAAAACGGTGGCCGCCAGACTATAAAGATAGGCCGCAGAAGTGCCCACGGCAATGAGTGTGTTCATGTCCGCAGTCTTATGCTTTAACGCCGCCCAGAAGCCGCGATAAAATTGCCAGCCGACCCAGAACTGCACAGGCGTCGCCAGGACAAGCAACGCCCAAAAGTTTGTCACTACTTTTGGCACCCAGGAAAACCATTCCGGGAAGCTGCCCAAGAAGATGGGCAGGCTGAGCAATGCTCCCACGATCAGTTTAGTGCGCAAAGTATGAATTTCCTGTTCCCGGGCTAATCTCTCCCGGTCCACGGCCTCTTCACCCTCTTCAATTTCAAGCACCTCATAGCCCGTATCGTGAACCACCTTTTTCAAATCCCGAATGCTCACCTGCGCCGAAAGGTAGGTCACGCTGGCCTTTTCGGTTGCAAAGTTGACGGTGGCGGAGATGACGCCCGGTGTTTCCTGCAGTGTGGTTTCTATCTTCTGTACGCAACTCGCGCAACTCATCCCCGTAATGGGCAGAACGGCCTTCTCGACTACAGGAGTATATCCGACTTCTTTTATCGTTTCTACCAGCCTATCTGGCGACACACGTTCCGGGTCAAAAACGACCGTGGCCTTTTCCGTGCCAAAATTCACCGAGGCTTGAATGACTCCTTCAACACCGCGCAGCCCCTTCTCGATATTCTCTATACAACTGGCACAACTCATTCCTTGAATGGGAACAATGAGCTTGCTTTGGTCTTTCACGGCCATCTCGCCTGTAGGCGTAACAACTACGTCCGACTTCTCCGCATCTCCATCGGGCATCTCTGCCTCACGGCTGCTATTCAAATACTCATCGGGATTCGCTTCAAACTTCTTCTTACATGCTTCTGCACAGAAGTAAATAGTTGTGCCGTCGTACTCACTGATTGCGGCCGCGTTCTTCTCATCCACGGTCATCCCACAAACTGGATCTAATGCCATAGTAACACCTCCCTTGTTGGTTTAATTGCCTTTCACACCTTCCAGGTTTTCGAAAACCTGGAAGGTGTTCCTCTTTATAGCTCCGCACTTTGAGAGTCAGCCCCTCTACCCCCACAATTTCCGCACGGTCACCTTTTCGCAAGGGTTCCGAAGATTCCGCCTTCCAAATTTCCCCGTGAACGCGCACGTGTCCTTCGAGGCGCAAGGGTTCTAAGACCTCAACCATCTCGTGCAGCAAACCCTCTGGGCCGGTTTGTACGGATTTCTTCATTGCTTGCATAATCACAAGGTAAACCAAAGCAGAGAGTATCAGAATCACGACGTACGCCGGCAGGGCCAACGAGAACCGCAAAAACCAGAATACGGCCAAGCCCAAAACAGGCATCATTAAAACGAGATGGCACATTGTGATTCCCTTAACCTTTCTTTTGTTTGCTCGTCTTTTGCCTGTTCATTAGACAAGAAACATGCCAGGCATTTACAGCATCAACTAACTTCTGTTAAATCAAACTCTTATTCTGTTAGATTTGGTATGATTTCGGGTTATAATTGGAGAATAGTCTACATTGCAACTGGGGAGTATTCAACAGATTTGATGGTGGCAGCTTATTTGTACTTCAGGCATAGCCCACAATTAATGCCCACCTTAATCACAGTATGAAATAACAAAGGCAGGCCCAACCTGAACCTGCCTTTGTTGCGCCTGCGAGGCTATTGCGTCAGCATCTTCTTACGCTCTTCAAACTCCTGCTTATCAATCTCGCCTCTGGCAAAGCGCTCTCGCAAAATATCCAGAGCCGACTTCGCTCTATTTCGGTTATTCCCTCTGCTGTCAGTGTAATCGATAAACACCTTAACACCCCATACGATTAACACAATGAGTGCGATCCAGAGAAACCAGATACCGAACATCATGATTGCATACCTCCTTCAGATAAGCATAGCCTTGAAGACACAATTAGCCTTCGGGATGATGTTTCTCATGGTCACTAACGTCACCTTTGCTGTTCGACTTGCTTCCCATCATGGGGCATCTGCCGTGTTTGTTGCTGGAATCCATCTGCATCATCCCTTGCATGTGCATTTTCATGGATGTAGCTTTTTCCAGTTGTTCTGGTGTAAGCACCGCGCGGGCATCCAGTTCCGCCTTGAATTGGATCAACCGGATACCCGACTTGAGCTCTTCCACCTTTTTGGCCTTGGCTTCCAGGTTTGAACGCTTGGCTTTCGGATCCCCGATGAGCTCATCAAGTTCTAACTTAGCAATCTTCAGGTCGGCCTCTCTCTGGATGACCACCTTCTGGGTTGCGGTCTTGATCTTTTGAAGCTGCTCAATTTGAGCATCGCTTAATCCTAAAGCTTCTGCCTGATTCAAGAAGAAGCCTTGCATGTGTCCACCATCCATCATGGGACACATGGAACCATACATCTGGCCCATCATCCCTTGACTCATCATCTTGTGCATGCCCTGGCTCCCCATCATGCCCTGCATGCCCATTTTTTGTGGAGATTTACCTTGTGACCAAATTGGACTGGCTAAAGCAACAGCAATCATAGCGGTTAAGAAAATCTTTACTTTTTTCATCGTACTATTCTCCTTTCTAAGAATAAGAACTGGAATATTATGAATTAAATTACTTTTACAAATTATGCTCATCCAAATGCAACATACATGCCAGAATAGAAGAGCATTATTTGCTGGTCATCTTCATCAATTAATTTCAGTAATTTCAAGAACATCACTGATAAAATATAGTTTAGGCCGGTTCTTGCTTTTTTGTTCTCCTGGAGAATATTTAACAAACCCGGTGTTCAATATTCTCCAATGGTGCATCGCTTTCGCGTCCTTAGCACTAAGTAGTAATTTTAACAATTGTGATTAGAACACACAACTAAAATAGACATTGAATTCTAAATTATAAAGTTCATTTGTTGTTTCAGAGAATCTTGGCAGCGGAAGGAAACACAACGCAGAGCAACCAGATGAGTGCACTGTCTCGTATCTATCAAGCAGGAGGTAATTGGGTGAATAATCTTAGTTTTTGGAAAATAGTTCAGCTATAAGAATGGGGTCTTAAGTCATCATCTGACACAAATCGCGCAGCCTGCCTAAGAATAGCCTTACAGGTGCCAGTATCGAGTTGCTTGTGATTGGCGATAGTCATGATTTGTTTTTCGCCTATCTCCGAAATTCGTCTTAGTTTGATATGACTTCGTCGCTGTGAAAATACGACGACCCAAATTTCTCCATTATCTTGACCACGTTAGGACCGGACAAACGACGCAGCTTAGGCATACGCAGGTTCCAGCTGCAGAGTCACGACAATGGTCGGTTGGGAACGAGAACAACGCTCGAATGTTGTTTGTTGAAAAAAATCAAAGTAACCTCTTTCGGACGCCAGAATTCATTCTGGGTACCTGCCACTGCACCCTCAATGAATTGAGGCGTCCGACCCGAAAGCGATTCCTAAAAGCCTCCCACCGGCTCTTTCTCAGCCAGTATCTCACGCTTCACATACGTCCTGAAGGCCTCGACATCGGTGAAGCACAGTAAGCCGGCGCGCATCATCAGGTCCCGGGTCTC
>JBHIAW010000068.1:0-14494 GCA_046758765.1 bacterium | reverse complement strand
GTCAGCCGCGCCATGTTCGGATTGCCGGGTATCGCGAAAGTGAATGATTCATTCAACAGCCTGATCGTTCGCGGTGGCAGCCCCTCTGAAAACACGTTTTTCATCGATAACATTGAGATGCCCAATATCAGTCACTTTGGGATACAGGGGACGTCGGGAGGATTTCTCAGCCTTTTCAATGGCGACCTGGTCAGGGATGTGAATTTCTATTCAGGCGGATTTTCCGCAAGCTACGGCGACAAGCTCTCTTCCATCATGGATATTGGGTTTCGCGAAGGCAACCGCGATGATTTTGATATGCAGCTTGACATGAATCTTGCGGGTGTGGGCGGTATTGCTGAAGGACCACTTCCCGGCCGGAAAGGTTCGTGGCTATTTGCAGTCCGCAAAAGCTTCCTTGAACTACTATTTGAGGTTGTGGCGGAAGATAGCAATGTACCGGCATATACCGACCTGCAGGGAAAAGTCGTTTATGATTTGTCAGCCAATCACCGGCTCAGCTTTCTGAACATCTACGGGCTTTCTGATCTTTCCAGTACCCGGGAAGATGCTTTCGCAGATGGCGAAAATGAGTATGGCGGCGTCACACTGACTCAAAATACGGGAGGCGTCAACTGGCGGTATTTGTGGGGTAAGCACGGTTATTCGAACACTTCCCTTTCCCACACTTTCTGGAAGTACGATTGGAACTGGTTCCTGACCCGGGACGAGAGCGAACTCTTTGACAACCAATCGCTTGAACAGGAACTGAAACTGAGAAATGTCAACACCTGGCGGGTCAGTCCGAAACAGAAGCTGGAATTCGGCATTGAAGCAAAGTTTCTGAATACAGACTACGAATATTTTAACGCCCAGCACAATGATCCGCTTGGCAATATCACGCCAGAGTTCAGCATTGACCAGAATACAGGCTCACAAAAGTACAGCGCCTTTGTCAGTTACAGTTGGCGGCCGGTTCGCAAACTCACCCTGACGCCTGGCTTCCGGGCAGATTATTTTGCCTACAACAAAAATACTCACATCTCGCCGCGATTCTCTTTTTCCTACCAATTGAGTGGCAAAACGTCTCTCAACGGTGCGGCAGGTGTCTTTTATCAAAACATGCCCTTGATTCTTCTTTACCAAAAGGAAGCTTTCAAGGACCTTAGAGATCCGGTGTCACACCACTACGTCCTGGGGCTGAGCCATTTGCTCTCTGAGGACACCCGGCTGACACTCGAAGCTTATGATAAGGAATATGACCATTTCCCGCTCGACCCCACGACTCCATCATTGTTTATTATGGATGAACCGGTTTATGAAATCGCTCGTTTTACGCCGCACGAGCAACTGGTGGACAGTGGCAAGGCTTATTCACGCGGCGTCGAAGTGATGCTGCAGAAGAAGCTGGCAAAGAACTTCTATGGCCTCATCAGCGGCACCTACTTCAAAACGCGCTACAGAGACCATGACGGAGTCTGGCGGAATCGCATCTATGACAATCGTTACGCGTTCAATATTGAAGGCGGCTTCAAACCCAATTCCAAATGGGAGTTTAGTGTGCGCTGGACTTATGCGGCGGGCCGCCCGTATACGCCCTATGATGTTGAGGCGTCCAGAGATTTGCGCAGAGGCGTTTTTGATCAAAACAAAGTCAACGCGGAGCGGTTACCCGCTTACAACTCCTTGAATCTGCGCTTTGACCGGCGGTTTCACTTCAGCGGCTCCAATCTGATTTTCTATTTCAGCGTGTGGAATGCGTTGAATAGTGAGAACGTCTGGTACCACATGTGGAACGAGACGCATAACCGCGAAGACCGAATCTTACAGTTTGAGAGAACTCCGGTTTTAGGGTTGGAGTTTGAGTTCTAAATCTCACTAACTTAAAAAAGAGAATATTTTTGATTGTTTTATTACTACTATTACTTGGGGTGCATCTCACGTCTTGTTCTAATGACTCGCCCACTGAATCTGAGCCAACGCTTGCTCAGAAGCTACAGGCAGCGATAGACGCCTTGCTTCTGACTTTCGTCAGCCACCAGATAGTGTTTGAACGAAAACTCGATTCTTAATGTCATTCCGGCAATCTTTTGAGCCGGAATCTCATCATTTCAGGCAGGAGATTCCCGCTTAAAGCATGCGGGAATGACAGGAAAAGACTGTTTTCGTTCAAACACTAGATAGAATGAAGGGGCGGCAAGCTTGGTCCACATCGCAGCTTAGTTTTAGTCGATAGAGTATTGTGTGAGCGGCATCTCTCATCGCAGTACTCAGATTTCTTCCGACATGCTGTTTGATATGGGAAGTACTGGAAAAAATTTGTTCGCGACACTCATCCTCAATCTTGCTCAAGAGGGGCTGCTCTCGCTGGACGATTCACTCCATCAATACCTGCCACCTTTCCCCCATGTTGACAGTACCATCACCATTCGGCAGTGCTTAACTCATACCAGCGGACTTTATATGTTTGTAGAACATCTGCAATCTCCATACCAAAATCTTTTCAACTCAAACGATTTTGAGAAATGGGGGACTATGGAAGAGAGAGTTATTATCAATTGGGAAACATTAAACGAATTCGCTCATTGGATTCAAACTCTTTTTAGTGAATTAAAAAACAATTGTTGTTAACTCACAGGAGGTAACCATGACATCGAACACTGAAAGTAATCCCGCTGGTGTCAATATTCAACCCACTACCAGTACCATTACTCTGGCAAACCGATGGCACCATTTTCAGGCACGTTTCGCGGTCAACAGGAGCGGGCATCGAGTTGATCCCGGATTATTTGCACTGGGCAGCCCTACTGCGGATTCGCCCATATTTGTTACAGCTAATTATATGCTGAGTTTTGACGCTTTGCGGTCAGTGCTGATCGGAATTGACTGTTATATTCTGGTGCTAGATACTAAGGGCATCAATGTCTGGTGTGCTGCGGGCAAAGGAACATTTGGCACCGACGAATTGGTGCACCGAATCAAAGTGACCCAACTGCACGAAGTCGTCAAACATCGAAAATTAATTTTGCCACAACTGGGTGCTCCTGGAGTTGCAGCACATGAGGTTAAGAAACGCTCGGGTTTCAATGTTGACTATGGTCCTATTCATGCAAAAGATCTGCCGACTTACCTCAAGAGGCACCAAGCCACACCGAAGATGCGCAGGGTTCGGTTTAATCTACGGGACCGACTGGTTTTGATTCCCGTAGAAATCGTTTCGGTCTTGCTGCCAATGTTGATTGCAGCGGTCATACTATTTTTTGTTGACGGTTATATGGCGGCAGCAGCAGTAGCGTCAATCCTGGCAGGCGTGGTGCTGTTTCCCATTTTGCTGCCGTGGCTCCCCACACCTAACTTCAGTACAAAGGGATTCATTCTGGGTGGAATCGTAGCTTTACCATTTTTTCTGGCCGAGCTTTTAGGTAATCCAGAGATAGCACTGTGGCAGCGATCTGGTTGGGCCTTCGCATACTTGTTGGCTTTGCCACCGGTGACCGCTTTCTTATCGTTGAACTTTACGGGCGCGACGACATTCACCTCCAGGAGCGGAGTCAAACGCGAGATATTTACCTACATTCCTATTATGGCATGGATGTTCGGGGGAGGCATCGTGCTTTCAATTACCTTTACTTTAATCAATGCGCTGCGAGGTTGACAATGATCAATGCATATATAACCAATACGCTCCGATTCAACCGAGAATTATGCAACAACTGCAAGATGTGCAGCACCGTGTGCCCACATGCTGTCTTTGAACGGAATAATGGTGTGGTCGATCTTGTCCGTCGGGAAAACTGTATGGAATGTGGAGCCTGTCAGGCAAACTGTCCCACCGGTGCCATCAATGTAGATAGTGGCGTCGGCTGTGCGGCTGCAATGATCTACGCTGCCTTAACCGGCAAGAAAGAGGCTACCTGCGGCACTGCCTGAGTGGCGTCATTCTTAACACAAGGAGGGTCATGACTATCACAAAAAATGTTGGCGGCATGGATCGGGTGACTAGAATCATTCTGGGGATTGTTCTGTTGGCACTTGTTTCACTTGGGTTTGTTGGTCCCCAAACACCGTGGGCATATCTTGGACTTATTGGGTTTATTCCCCTCATCACGGGAATTATTGGATATTGTCCGCCTTACGAAAAGCTTGGCATCAATACCAGCACAAGAAAGCAAGCGTGAACCAAGCACGAGGCTAAATTGCGACTTTTTGTGAAAAAGTCAGGCTAAGGTAGAGAGTAAAGTCGGTAAAGGCAGCGCGTTTACGATTATTTTACCGATGGATCTGGAACACCAACACATGAATAGACACCAGCAGTAAGAGCTGCCAGCATCTGGCGAATTTTTCCCTTGACAAATACTGCCTAATTTCTCAAATTCCAATTGTTGCTCACCTAATTATTTAAACATAATTTATTTAAATTTTTAAATTGGGCTTGTAACAATTTTGACTTCTGAAGATTGTGATTTTCATTTTTACACTTACAATTAGTTAATGTTGAAATGATAAGAAAATCTATTCTTCTAGCATTTCTGATAATTCCACTTGTCAGTTATGCACAAGTAGATAGTACCGACAACATAATCACATTTCGCGTTTTTTCAAAACCGACGCCATATGCTGCGAAGATCCACATTACCGGTAATCATCCACAATTTCGCAATTGGGCATCGCCTGGAATACCATTAGATGAACGGTCGGATGGCGTGTGGGAAAAGAGCTTTTCATTCAAAAAAGGCACGCAGCTTGAGTATGACCTCAACCTTGGATCTTTTGAAAGCATAGGATTGGACTCCTTTCGAAATATTCTTGGAGATTCAATCTTTCACGCCGGAAGAATTAATCAACACTCCCACTCTTTTTTGGAAGTAAAAACCGATACCACTGTTACCGCGCAGATACCTCAATGGAGGGAAGGGGAAATCCACCTTTTTGCTGACAATCTGGATACAACCTCTATTTGGCTCGACGTCCTGTGGAAATATCATCCCGGTGATAGCGAGGAATGGGCAAACCCGGATTTTGATGATAGCTCCTGGGAACTCGTTCGACCGGCACTCAGACCAAATGAACTACCCAAAAACGGATGGCAGGGCGTCGGATGGTTCAGACTTCACATCGTACTTGATTCTACGTTCATCAAGCCATTGGCATTGTCTATCAGGCAAGCCGGCGCATCGCAGCTCTATCTTGATGGGACATTGATATATACCTTTGGTGAACACAGTGATGACTGGACCGGGGTACCAAAAGTAATCACCTTTGATGGGAAGAAAAGGCATGTTATTGCGGTACGCTACTCAAATTTATCTGTCAATAAATTTCATAGAGCAGGTTTTAATGCGGGATTTCATCTACAATTAGGAAATGTGAACCAGATGGCTGAGGATAGAATCCACAGAGAAAGAACCTTAATAGGTTACCAGATGTTTTTCACCTCTTTGCCCCTCGCTATTAGCCTACTGCATCTGATTTTATTTGCATTTTTTCCAAGCTTAAGACAGAATCTCTTTTTCGCTCTCTTCTTGTTTTCCTATGCCGCTGCCATTTTTTTTGACTATCAAGCTTCTCTATCTACAGATATTGGTCAAAATTTATTTTTTTTGCGAATGCACCGGGCAGTGAATACTCTCTTCGTTCTGTTTCAATTGAGGTTCGTCTATTCGCTTTTTTACCGGGCTTTGCCAAAGCAGTTTTGGATAATTTCTCTAGTTGCATTTATTTTAGGAGTGCTGGCAATTTATAAACCGGTAGAAAATTTTGGATTATTTGGTATAGTAGGCGGGGTAATATTTATAGAAACCAGCAGAGTCATTCTATTAGCGCTATTTAAAAAGAGGGAAGGTGCATGGATCATCGGGCTGGCATTTTTTGTGTTTTACTTTTTTGGCACCTTTGATGCCTTAATGGATGCGGGCATTATCGTTCCTTTTCGTGAAATGCAAAATCCCTACGCTTTTGGCTCCATCGGTTTTTTTATTGCGATGTCAGTGTATCTGTCGCGCGATTTCGCCCGCGCCAATAAAAAAGTTGCTGAGCAGGAAATGGAGCAAAAACTGCTGGAAGCCGAAAATGCCCGCCAATCGAAAGAACTCGAAGAGGCCCGCAAACTCCAGCTCTCCATGCTGCCAAAATGTATTGATGAAATCCCCGGACTTGATATTTGCTTTCACATGCAAACAGCCACCGAAGTCGGGGGAGATTATTATGATTACCGCCTTGCAGATGACGGAACCTTAACCATAGCCATTGGCGATGCGACCGGGCACGGTATGAAAGCAGGAACGATGGTTTCTGTGATGAAAGGCCTGTTTCTTGCAGAGGCGTCCCAAACGGACATCCTGGCTTTCTTCAAAAAATGTACTCAAACGATTAAACAGATGCAGTTAGGGAATTTATACATGGCTATGATGCTGGTAAAAATTAAAGATCATAAAATGACAGCTTCATCAGCCGGCATACCGCCTATTTACATTTACAGAAGTGAGACAAAATCTGTTGAGGAAATAGTCATCAAAGGCATGCCATTGGGTGGACCTGCTTCTTTCTCCTATAAAAAGAGAGAGACAAATTTAGCGCCCGGAGATACGGTGCTTCTCATGTCAGATGGCTTTCCCGAATTATTCAATGACAAAGATGAGATGCTGGATTATCCCCGGGTTAAAGAAATTTTCAAAGAAGCGGCTGATAGATCTGCGGATGAAATAGTTGCACATTTATTTAAAGCCGGAGAGAAATGGAGTAATGGAAGACCACAAGATGATGATATTACGTTTGTAGTATTGAAGGTTAAACATAACAGAAATCTGGAGTAGTCAGTCTCTTAATATAAACAGAAAGCAATTGCTGCTACGGTTTTTTGGCAAACAATTCACCAAGAATATTGAGGAGGAACATCATGGGTAAAAAAATATTGATCTTGTTTGCGGTGTTAACGACGTTCGTGATAGTCGCATTTGGGTTTATATACCTGCGACCGATGTACCATTTTTTCCAAGCAGCGAAAAAACCTCGTTATGAGGTTGGGGAACATAAGGGGGCGCAATTTTGCGCCGATTGCCACCAGGAGATATATGACCAGTGGTTGCAAAATTCAGTCCATGCTGAAGCGACCACCAATACGCGTTTTCTCGATTATAAAAACAAAATTACCAGTAATTTCATGCTAAATGCCATGATGGGTGAGGAGTTTTGCTATGCCTGCCACGGCAGCAAGGAGGTTAACGAAGGGGTGAACTGCGAGACTTGTCACGGAACGGTGATTCCGAATGTGTCCATTGAAGAAACGCATGAGAAGAAATTCAAACCAAGACGGGAGAACCTGAGGAAACCGGATTCCTGCACCAAATGTCATGAAATGGAGGACGGTATGACAACATACCGCGAATGGCAAAAGAGCGAAGCCGCCAAACAGGGCATTACATGCCAGGGATGTCACATGAAGCCACGAGAAAGCGGGGTTCCTTATCATGGCTTTGATAGCGTTTCGCGAACACGCAATGTCGGGATTTATCGGGATGACTTGAAGATAAAGGACATTAACATCAATTTCCCTCAATTTAGCTTAGCCATAGAAAACCGAGTGATGGGTCACGCTATTCCTGCGAGTGGTCCCTCACGCGTCCTTGTTCTGGAAATATCATTCCTGGATTTGAAAGGTGTGGAGACCTACAAAATCGTCCAAACCTTTGCGAAGTACTTCGAGCTAATACCAATAGTAGGCATTTTTCCGGCTAAGCTCATTGAAAACACCCAGCTTCAAAGCGGCGAGGCGCGCCAGTTAAGCTTTACGCTTCCTTCTTCCTTGGCAGGTCAAATCAGTAAGGCGGTGCTCACATTACGATTTTACGATGTTTCAGATGATCACGCAGGTGACCTTAATAAGGCACACTGGATCAGCGAACCAATTTTAGAGGGGGAGGTCGGCATTTAGCCTTTTTCACAAATAAGTAGAGCACAAAGGAGGAACAACATGGCATCTATCAAAATGATTGAGGAAAAAGAAGCTACCGGAAAAGTCAAAGATATTTACGCGGACATCAAAAAAACGCTGGGAATCGATTTTGTTCCCAATATGTACAAAGCGATGGCTCCAAAGGCAGATTATTTGGAAGCGAATTGGAACAAAATCAACACAGTCATGAAAGGGTCAGGCAAACTCGACAGTCTGACCAAGGAAATTATTGCTGTGGCAGTATCTGCTGTAATGGGATGTGAATACTGAATCACCGTGCATACTTCTGCGGTGCGGAAGCTTGGACTGGATGACGAGGGGGTTCTCGAATTAATGGCAGTTGTTGATCTCTTCAGCGGCCTCAACAAGCTTTTGGATGGCTTGCAGGTAGAAATGGATGAAAAACCTTGGTATGGATGAGGCTAGTAATTTGGATGCCGTGAGCATTCATTTGCCTTTCCAGCCAATTTTGTGATGTTTTTGGGAATCAAAGGGCGTAATGTATGTACTTTGGAGTAGCTTATGATGGTCCATTTATGGAGTGAATTCGTATGACTCTGATAGTACGTTAGTCACTATACTCCCCAGGGATGAGGAAAAAGAGGTATGACATGCGACTCGATTCTAATGTTAAATTCTTTTTTCTGACGATGATTTTTGTGGTCACTCAACACGTGTCGTCGCAAACAACCGATCTGCAAGGCCAGTTATCCGGCTGGACATATCTCCGTGAGTCATCATTGTCCGAAAGCCAATTCGGATTACGCTACATCCCGACGCTATCCGTCGAAAAACGTATCAATGACGAGTTGGTTGTTGATTCGGAGTTGTCTCTGAAGACATTTGGTTCGGGCACATTTGATTCACCGGATGAGATGGTCGATAACGGCGAGGTGAAAACGTACCGTCTGTGGCTACGTTTTTCTGCCTCACAATTTGAAGTCCGCGTCGGGTTGCAGAAAATCAATTTTGGTTCGGCAACACTTCTGCGCCCTTTGATGTGGTTTGATCGCATCGACCCGCGTGACCCACTTCAACTTACCGATGGTGTTTACGGGCTGCTGGGTCGCTATTATTTTCTGAATAATGCCAATGTCTGGCTGTGGGGACTGTACGGTAATGATGAAACCAAAGGGTGGGAAGCGATTCCGACAGATGATCAATCGGTTGAATATGGTGGGCGATTTCAATATCCGGTTGGGAGCGGTGAAATCGCTTTGACTTACCATCACCGCAAAGCCGATTTGAGCAAAAGCCCTTTGTCCCTGATTGTCGCCGGGGACAGCACTATCTCGGAGAATCGATTGGCACTGGATGGTAAATGGGATTTGGAAATTGGCCTGTGGTTTGAAGGAGTCGTTATTCATCAGAATTCAGAGGTAACGTCTTTCGAATACCGCAATTTTTTCACGCTTGGAGCGGATTATACCTTCTCAATCGGAACCGGCCTTCATGTATTGGGAGAACATCTTCTCTTCGCCATGGCCGATGAACCATTTGGCACGGATGAGTCTATCAATTTATCTGCGTTGTTAATGGATTACAATTTAGGGCTGCTCGATCGGTTGATCGCCATCGTTTATTACGACTGGGACAACCGTCAATTTTTTCGATACGCTAGCTGGGGACGCATTTATGATAATTGGAGTTTTTATGTCAATACTTTCTGGAATCCCGAAGAAAACATGGCTGAGCGTACCTGCTGGGTGCTGCAATTGACCGCCATCAAACAAGATGTCGCCTACCACTCGAGAAAAATCTGGGTGGATAAAGAAAGATACATTCCGCTGAGAGAAGACCGCTACGCCAAAAGTGGCAAGCTATTAAAAACCACCGAGGTTAAGGAAGTCATGAAAGTTGGTGAACGTTGGGTTTACAAACACGTGATCTTCAAAGATGTGCTGAAAAGAAGACAAATGGATAAAAGAGTGGATTATGGAATAACAGTATCTTAAAAATTTACGGAGCAATAATTTTGAAAGATAAAATCTGTTTAGTCACTGGTGTAAATTATGGAATTGGCAAAGCTACCGCTGATGGTTTGCTGGAAAAAGGAGCAAATGAATCAAAATCATCAAACGAGTCGTATGACGAATATATCGCAAAACAGTTATGGGAGAAAAGTGCTGCACTGTGTGGTTTGGATTCTGGAAAATGAGGAGAATACTTTTCAGTTCCTTCAATACATCACATCTTTGAGGCGTAAGGTCTCGTAGTTTTCAGTATGTTTTCACTCACAAACGTGGAGGTAAACAAAGTGTCATTAAAGTGGAGGGAGATATTTTCTAGGAAATACCTTCTTAGCGAGGTCGCGGTCCTCGTGTACCTCGCCTCAATCAAGTTACTAATCCCGCTTATCACGAGCTCTGATTTCGGTTTTCACCGCGACGAATTCTTATACATCGCACTCGGGGAGCACCTGGACTGGGGCTATCTGGAAGTGCCGCCTGGGATCGCCGTCTTGGCAAACATTTCCCGCTGGTTGTTCGGGGATAGTCTGTTCGGTCTTCGCTTCATTCCGGCGCTGACCGGGGCACTAACACTTTTACTGACCGGATTGATAGTGCGGCAATTGGGCGGTGGACGCTTCGCTCAAATCCTCGCCGCCGTGGCGTATCTGTTCTCACTGGTTTATTTACGGATTAACCTTTTGTTCCAGCCCGTTACGTTCGACCTGTTCTATTTCGTGCTTGGCACTTATCTTTTCATCCGGATTCTGAAGAAGGATGAGCCGAAGACATGGCTTCTGCTCGGAGCGGTCGTGGGGTTAGGGCTGTTGAACAAATATACCATGCTCCTGTTCGGCTTCGGGATCGCCGTCGGCATGCTCTTAACGTACCATCGAAGTCACTTTCGAAATAAGTGGCTCTGGCTTTCCGCGTTGATTGCACTCGTCATATGGTTACCTAATCTGCTCTGGCAGCATAGTCACGGCTGGCCCATTTTTGAACATATGCGGGTATTAAGTGAGCGACAACTGGCGAATGTAGAGCCGACCACGTTCTTGCTCGTGCAGGTCCTGATGAACCTATATGCTACGCCCATCTGGTTGATCGGACTTTACTTCTATCTGTTGTCCAGAGATGGCGGAGCTTATCGTCCAATCGGATGGCTGTACGTATCGATATTAGCCGTGCTGCTGCTCCTCAGTGGTAAGGTTTATTATCTCGCTCCGGCGTATCCGATGCTCTTTGCAGCCGGTTCAGTTTTGATTGAGAAGTATATAAGGCGTACTGCACGAAACTGGCTCAAACCAGCCATCATCACCTTTGTTGCAGCCGGCAGCAGCACACTTATTCCCGTCGGTGTACCGCTCTTCTCCGTTGAAACAATGATACGATATTTCGATTTCACCGCGAAGCATATGGGGTTGGACGAGGCTCGACGTTGGGAAACGGGGGAGTTTCACGAGCTCCCGCAAGACTACGCCGACATGCTCGGCTGGGAAGAGCAGGTTGCCGCGCTTGCTAAGACGTACCATAGCCTACCGGATAAAGAGAAAGAAAAATGCGCTATCTTGACATCCAACTACGGTGAGGCAGGTGCGATAGACTACTACGGCAAACGCTACGGACTGCCGAAGTCGATCTGTCCCAGCAGCAGCTATTGGCTGTGGGGGTATAGGGACTATAGTGGCGAGATTCTTGTCACTATCGGGATTCACGAGGAAGACTTTGCTGAATTCTGTGATGACGTCGACCCAGGAGCGGCATTCAACTACCCCCATGCTCGTGAGAGCGGAGTGCCGATATACATCTTGCGGAGTCCCAAAATAACTCTTGCAGAGGTGTGGGCACATCAGGAGAAGCACAGGTATTAAAAGTCTTTGACTAAATTACCAAAGTTCTTTATATTGTGACCTAACTTTTCAGGATGATTCTCGAAATTTAAAGGGGTTGCCAATGTTCTGGCTCAAATTTCTCAGCAAATTCATAAAAGTACTGCGAGCTGGTGAATCACCACGGTTGATTGCCGGGGGATTTACCATGGGATTTGTAATAGGGCTCACGCCGTTCTGGACGTTACAAAATATGGTCATCTTAGCTGTGGCCATTTTGACTAAAGTAAACCTTGCGGCAGCATTTCTTTCGCTCTTCCTTTTTAGTTTTATCGCCTACCTCTTCGATCCGCTGTTTCATGACATTGGCTATTTTATTCTGGTAAATATTGAAGCTTTGAAGGGAATTTGGACGGCCCTCTACAATTGGCCCATTGCCCCATTTACTCGTTTTTACAACACCATAGTCATGGGGAGTCTGGCGACGGCTTTGATTCTGGCTTATCCTATTTACACTCTGACCCAAAGGGGCATCATCGTTTACAGAAAATCCTGGGCAGAGAAAATAGAAAAGTCAAAATTTGTAAAAGCAGTCAAGGGAAGTTCCTTATTTAAATGGTATGTTAAAATTAAAGACTTGGAGTGGTAGTCATGAGACCAAAAGGATTAATTGGGCTTTTCGCAATCATAATTTTGGTCGGAATCACAGCCTACCTCTTGAGCGACAAATTCATTGAACGAGGAATTGAAAAAGTAGGAGAGTCGATAATTGGGGCAAAAGTAGAAATCGACCATCTAAATTTTAGGCTGCTCAATCTTGCCATCTCACTGGATCGGCTGCAGGTGACCAATCCCAACAACACTTGGAAGAACTTATTTGAAACCGGCCGTATGTCTTTTGACATGGAACTTACGCCATTAGCTAGAAAAAAAATCATTATCAATGATGTCACGGTAGCCGACCTCCGCATTGGCACCAAGAGAAAGACCGATGGCAAGATCGCGAAAAAGAAATCGCAAGAAGGGCCCGGCTGGGTTGATCAAGCCAAAGAAAGCCTCATGAAACAACTCTCGTTCGCTCCTGTCCTGAATTTGGACATATTGAAGAAAAAGATTAATGTCGATAGCTTATTAGCAATGGTAGATCTGGAGTCGCTACACCACATTGAACAGATTAAACAGGATGCAGAGTCTTCTTATCAGAAATGGCACAAAACCATATCAGATTTTACACCGAAAATGCAATTAGAGAAAATTGAGAAGCAAGTCAATAAAATAACATCCCAAGAAATAAAAGACCTTGATGATTTGGTTGCGACTTTTGATAAGGCCAATAATCTCTACAAAACCTTAAACGAACTTAAAAAAGATATCGAATTCAAGAAGAAGACAGCAACCGAAGACTTTGATAAGTTCACCACCCTTTTAGCTCAAGCTGACAATTGGATTGCGGACGATTTCAACACAATCAAAGGCAAAGCCAATCTCGGGGATTTCACTCCTCAAAATCTAGGCAAGATGCTGTTTGGCAAGGCATTGGTTTTACCAACCATCGGTCTGCTTAAATACATTAGTCTGGCCAGAAAATATATGCCTGTCGCCCAGAGATTCGCGGCTGCAGGTAAAGTAGAAAACCCACCTCGTCTTGAGGGCCAAAATATACGTTTTCCTTTGATTCACCAACGCCCAAACCTATTGATCGAACATATTTCAATCAGCGGCTCAACCAATCAGGAGGATACGAGTAAGGTATTGTACGTCAGCGGTGAAGTGAATGGCATTACCTCGCATCCACGAATCTACGGTCAACCATTCACTTTTGCATTAAGAGCCCAATTACCGCAATCAAATGCGTATGAGGTCAACGGGTTATTCAATCATACAAAAGACCTTCCAGAAGAGCGCCTCCAAATAACAGCCTCAGGTATCCGCCTGGGAGGTATTGCCTTACCGGAACGTCCTTATCTGCCGTCCAGAATCGATGCTGACCGAGGGGATATTTCTGCGGATTTCAACTTTGTAGGTGACCGGCTTGATTTGGGGTTGCATTTTGCTGCCCGACCAGTAAGCTTCCACTTTCCAGAAGACTCTACAGACTATGATGCCGTTTCGAAAGTGACCCGCGGCGTTTTTGATTCAATAGATATGTTACGGATTTCGGCAAGCATCAGCGGAACAATGGATGACCTCTTTTTGAGAATCAGTTCTAATATCGACGAAGTACTGGCGCAACGAATTAGAGGTGTGATTGGTGAATCACTGGAGTTGGCTCGAGTTGAAATTCGCAATAAGCTCAACGCCATAGTAGAACCCAAAAGGCAAGAAGCCAACATCTTTATTGATAGTCGTAAAAGGAAAATTACTGGTGAAATTGATAGAATTGAAACTGCCATAAATGATAAATTAGCCATCCTCGATCAGAAGAAAAATGAAATCAATAAAAAAATTGAAAAAGAAAAGAAAAAAGGATTAGAAGAGGTAACTAAAAAATTAAAGGACATTTTTAAGAAATGAGGTGAATTTTTCAGAACCAATGTGTGACCCAGGTTACCCAACTCATTACCTATTCATCCAATGACAGCGAGTCATCGGATGACTAGCGGACATTCAGTAAAAAAATTTTCGTGTTGATTACGACAACAATTATTTGTATATTAGATGCGTGAATTTTTCGTGAGCAGGCCCAAATGCAAATGAAAATCAAACTGACCTCATAAGCAAGCGCGGCGGAGCCGCAATTGCAAATTGCAAAGTGAAAAATGCAAATCGAAAAATTAATTTCGCAC
>JBHIAW010000067.1:0-14514 GCA_046758765.1 bacterium | reverse complement strand
AGGCTGTCAATCTGGAAGAATCTTTTTTGAATTAACGTCCGAACGAACCTTGTTTGCTTAGTGCTAAAATTTACAAAGATTCCTACGGAATGACAGGGCAGCCTGAATAGTTACGAAATTTTGTTAATTCTGTAAAGGAAAACATAATTATTGAGTTAAGCAGTATTTGCAAGGAGTGATTTTGATGTTGATGATCCATAAAAGAACGACTATCGTTCTGTCCATTTTGTGCTTACTACCGTTGTTTTCTGAAAAGTCCTTGGCACAAGTAGCTTCGAGGAAGTCGGTTAAACTTCTCAGTTTGACCGTAGAAGGAAATGTTACGGCAGATGCCAATTTTGTTAAATTAAATTCCGGATTGGTTGAGAATGAAAATGTCACGGGAGAAGAAATCCAAAAAGCAATAAAGCAGCTTTGGAGTCTGAATATGTTTTCTGATATAGAAATAGTATTGGACAAAGAAGTTGCTGATGCTGTTTACTTAACCATTAAAGTTAAAGAATATCCTCGATTAGAGAGAGTTGAATTAGAAGGAAATAAGAAAATCAAAAAGAAGGATTTAGAAAAGGAACTTGATTTTTATAGAGGACAGGTAATTAGTCCACTCGAAATGAAAAGAGCCCAAAAGAAAATAAAGAAATTATACGCAGAAAAAGGATATCTTCTAGCTGAAGTTGAACCCAAAATCAGGGAGACCGGTCAAAACAGAAGAGTTACACTTCGCTTAAAGATTAACGAAGGCAACAAGGTTCAAATCGAAAGAATTACCTTTCATGGCAATAAAGCTTTTAAGGATAAAAAACTTAGAAAACAATTAAAAAAGACAAAAGAAAATGGCTTCTTAAAGGGAGGAGATTTTGATCCCGAGAAATATCAGGAGGATTTAAAACATTTGGCTGATTTCTACCGCAAGGAAGGCTTTCGGGATTTTGAAGTACTAAAAGATTCCATCTCCTACGGGCCAAACAAGAAAGATATGTACATCGACGTTTGGGTTCGGGAAGGAATTCAATACTATTTTGGCAACATCGCATGGGAAGGGAATGAGCTTTACAAAGACGAGCAACTCAATTCCTTCTTGGATTTTGCCAAGGGTGACGTTTACAACAAAGAAAAGATTGAAAAAGCAGTTTTTGAGCGGATTGGTAGTCTTTACTATGATGCTGGATATATTTTTGCCACGATTACGCCGCAAGAAAAACCTGTAAGTAAAGACACCGTGGATATTCATTTTAGAGTGATTGAAGGGAATGCCGTTAAGATTAATAAGATTTATATTACGGGTAACACCAAAACAAAAGAAAAAGTTATTCGCCGGGAACTTAGAATTCGTCCCGGAGACACCTTCAGTCGTGAGGCGCTCATTCGAAGCCAAAGAGATATTTTTGTGCTAAATTATTTTGCCGATGTTAGACCGGATGTCCAACCCATAAATGACGACTTAGTTGATATTGTATTAGAAGTAGAAGAAAAATCTACCGATACAGCAAACATGTCTGCTGGATTTAGCGAACGAGATAAGCTTATCGGAAGCATCGGTGTGACTATGAACAATTTCTTAGGTAATGGACAGATACTTAGCTTTGACTGGAATTTCGGTAGAGCTTTTAGGTCTTTTCAAATCAGCTTTACAGAACCCTGGTTTCTTGATACCCCGACATTGGTTGGAATTAGTCTATACGATACCAAACGCGACAGCCGCTTCATTGGATACGATCAACGCAGCCAAGGAGCCAGCGTCCGATTTGGACGTCGTCTTCGCTGGCCTGATAACTTTTTCCGGGCTGATTGGATTTACAGAATAGACAGAACCGACCTTTCCAATTTTTCTGATTTCATTGAACAATTTAATCCTAACGGGATTGTAACCCAGGATTGGCCCCTCACCACTAGTGGTATAACTCAAATAATTACGAGAAATAGTCTAGATCGGCCTGAGTTTCCAACTTCAGGTTCAAGATTTTCTATCTCTACCGAGCTGGCGGGTGGACCTTTGGGTGGCAATGTAAATTTCCATAAACACATAATTCAAAACGATTGGTTTTCCCCCATATTTCTGAATTTTGTGCTGTTCAATAGTTTTCAGGCAGGCTATATTGAAGGGTTTGGCAAAGATGAGGAGAACATTCCGTTTCTTGAGCATTTCTTTATGGGTGGAGAAGGACTTTCTAGGTCCATCCCGCTGCGTGGCTATGATGATCCATTATCCGGCCGTGTCAGTCGAGAGGGTGGTAAGGTTATGTTCAAGTATACGGCAGAACTGCGTTTTCCAATTTCGCCCAATCCCACAATTTTTGGTCTTGCCTTTGCTGAGGCAGGTAATACCTGGCTTAGTTTAAGTGAAACCGACATTTTTGATTTACGTCGATCTGTGGGGGTAGGTGTACGAATTTTCATGCCCATGCTCGGCATCCTTGGTTTTGACTACGCCTTTGGGTTCGATAACTTTGATCCTGAGACAGGCAGAAAGTTTGGAAAGTGGAAACCACACTTTGTTTTTGGCAGAAGTTTTTAAATCTAATTACTTAATTACATTTTAGGAGGTAAGAGTGAAAAGCTTCAAATTCTTATTATTAGCGTTTGTCATATTCTTAGCGCTGATTTTCGCACATGACCCCGCGGCTGCCCAGTTGAAAATAGGTTATATCAACTCTAACAAGATATTAGAAACTTACAAAGAAGCCGTAGATGTCAAGAAACAACTTCAAGAAATAAATGCTCAATGGGAGCGTGAAGCAAGGGAGATGCAGAAAGAAGTACAGGAACTCTTAGAGCAATTGGAGTCTCAAAGTTTGCTGATGAGTGAAGAAAGAAAACGAGAAAAGCAGCAAGAGGTTCAAAATCTTCAAGCAAAGTATCAGCAATTTGTAATGGCAAAGTGGGGTCAGGGGGGAGAAGCCTTGAAGAAAGAGGCCGAATTATTGCAGCCAGTGTTCGAAAAAATTAATGCCGGCATTCGCAAAATCGGAGAATCTGAAGGCTTCAACTATATATTTGATGTGGTAGCCGGAAATATTCTTTATGCTTCTGAGGACCAGCCGGACCTCACAGATAAGCTCATAGATGAATTGAATAAAGGTCTGCCGGCTCAGTCAGATTCGAAGGGGCAATAATTCTATTTTATTACACAGCTATTCGAATTAGGTGCTGCTTTTTGAGCAGCACCTTAAATTATCCATGTTGAAATTCCTCGTTTTTCTTTTCTTTAAGTGCTAAATGAGATTCTTACTTCCAAATTAATTTCAATTCTCAGTGTACAACCTACCGCTTCGAAGGGGTCGGAAGTGACAAGGGGTGAGGGAATGTACAGCAGACCTTACTGAGCTTATTTAGCCAAAAAGCGGAAAATCAACAAGAGATGTCATAGTTACAAAGAGGTTAATATTTGGATTTGATCGTTATTAATTGTCGGCAACCGGAGGGTAGATAATGAAACAACAGCAAGCAGTAAAAGAATCCGGCCAGTCCAAACCCCAATCTAGGGAAGCCGAGGGATTTGTACTGGACGCAACGGCCATTCAGAAAATACTGCCGCACCGTTATCCATTTTTGCTGGTGGACAAAATTATTGACTTGGTGCCCATGGAGCGCGTAGTCGGTATGAAAAACGTGACGCAAAATGAACCTTTTTTTGTTGGACACTTCCCAGATTATCCCATTATGCCGGGCGTGTTAATATTAGAGGCCATGGCCCAAACCGGTGGGATAATGCTACTAAATACGCAAGAAAATCTTGGGGAGAAATTAGTTTATTTTACTGGCATCGATAAGGCAAAATTCAGAAAACCGGTGCGTCCAGGAGATCAGCTTAGGTTTGAGTTGGAAATGTTAAGATTCCGCCAATCTCTGTGTAAGATGGCGGGTAAAGCTTTCGTGGATAGCGAATTGGTGTGTGAAGCAGAACTGTCGGCCGCGGTAGTGGATAGGGACTAACTGATGATTTGCGTCTGGTTTTAACAAAGTGTGTACCAAGCGGCCAGTGACACGTTATTCGATGAAATCAAGAAATGAGAAAAACTGGCGATTCATAGACTCAGGGGCCGCAGATGGTGCTTTCAATATGGCTGCGGACGAAGCATTAGCGCGCTATTGTAACCCCGAAATGCCAATTCTGAGAGTATACCATTGGCAGCCTTTCGCCATTTCTATTGGATATCACCAAAGATTAGCAGAGATTGATTCAAATAAGTGTCGAAAGGATGGTGTGGATGTTGTTCGGCGTCCTACCGGCGGGCGGGCGATTTTTCACGCCCACGAGGTGACGTACTGTGTCATCATTCCCAGAAAGAGTGTTTGGTACCAAGAAAATACCTTAGCTGTTTATAATCAAATCAGTTCTGCGCTGGTGCAGGCGCTCTACCAATTGGGATTATCCGTGGTTTTAGAAAGAATCGAAAACCTGTCTCCAGAATCTGCTCAATATCATGAGCGCTTTGCATGCTTTTCTGCATCTGCAAAATATGAAATTCATTTTGAGGGCAAAAAGCTTGTTGGCAGTGCCCAACGTCGTTTCAACAACGCTATACTCCAACACGGTTCAATTATTTTGGGCGATGAGCATTTGAGATTATTCGACTATTTATCTGCAAATGGAAATGGATCGGCAAGGCAAGCTCGGGAACAATTACAGCAGAGAACGGTGTGCCTTGAGAGCATACTAAAGCGCCAGGTTGATTATGAAGAGGTCGCAGCCGCACTGAGATTAGGATTTGAAGAATATTTTGGCGTCGTTTTGGAACCGGCTCAATTATCTTTGCAGGAGTTGCAGCGTATAAACGAACTTAAACCTAAAGATACTTAAATTATGAGGAGAGTACCATGAAACGTTTCATTTTATTTGGAGTCCTGTTTACTGTTTTTCTATGCCTCAATATTCCGATGGCTCAAGCCCAGTATTTTAAATTTGAGGGTTTAAATGATCAAACGATTGAAGAAGAAGTAGACGCCATTCTCAAGTTCTTTGGGTCTCTGGTTGGTGGTGGACTTTTTCATACTGCTGATCTACACAGCGTTGGCGGCATTGATGTGGGGCTTAGGGGAGTGGTTGCAAATGTTCCTGACAAATTCAAACATCTTCCTGTTTTTTCTGAAGAAAATTTTGTTGGCTTAGCTTTTTTTCACGGAAGCTTCGGTCTGCCTGGGAATTTTGAACTCCTCGGTAGATTCTTTTATTTTCCGATTGGAAGCGATGTAGATTCAAATGCCAAGCCACCGAGGGCCGCAGATAGCCGGGGTGGGGTCACCTTAATCGGCGGCGGGTTAAAGTACGGTCTCATTCAATTGCCTGGACTGCCAAAGGTGATGGTCATGGGTACCTATCATGCTCTATTTGTACCCGAGGAATTTGATTTCGGCACTGTCAGCACCGTCAGCTTTAATGGGGTCGCCAGTTACTCTTTGCCGATTTTCACATTTTATGCTGGAGGCGGAATTGATTTAACAACATTGGTGCTCAATGAAGAATTCTTAGATGGAAAACGAGTTACTGAAAAAGAACCACATTTGACTTTGGGCGCACAAATAAGACCTCTTCCTTTAGTACTGGTTAATGCATCCTACAGTTTTAGTGAGTTCGCCAGTTTTGACCTGGGCATAGGAATTAGTTTTAGGTAGTTCGATTAGATTCTTCTGAGAATCAAAAAAGTTTACTTTTAAGTTAGTTTTGCATTGATGGCATGAAGAGAATTAGTATTCTGGGCTCCACAGGCTCGATTGGCACGAATTGTGTTGAAGTAGTTGCAGCTCAGAATGATAAATTTGAAATAAAATACTTGACAACATTTAAGAATGTCGCATTGTTGTACGAGCAAACAAAAAAAGTTCACCCCCAAGCCGTAGCAATTCGTAAAGAGGATGCTGTTGTTGAATATTTGCCCAGATTTAAGGATTTAGGGGTAGAGGTTTGTGTAGGGTTCGAAGGTGTTCTCGAGATCAGCCAACGGTCCGATGTAGATATCTTAGTCAATGCTTTGGTTGGCGCTGTTGGGCTGCAGCCGACTTTGAACGCAATTAAGAAAAATTGTCGCATTGCTTTAGCCAACAAAGAATCTTTGGTTATTGGCGGCGAGATCGTTATGAAAGAAGCCCGTGAAGCTGGTGCAGAAATCATTCCGATCGATAGTGAGCACAGCGCTCTTCTTCAATGTGTAGTCGGTGAAGAACAATCGAATATTCGGTGTGTGCTGCTCACCGCTTCAGGTGGTCCATTTCTTGAAATTCCTGTTTCCGATTTTCCAAAATTGTCGGTTGAGCAAGCCCTAAATCATCCTAACTGGACTATGGGACAGAAGATCACGGTTGATTCAGCTACTTTGATGAACAAAGGTCTGGAAGTTATTGAAGCTCATTGGCTTTTTGATTTGCAGCCTTCTCAGATTCAAGTTGTGATCCATCCACAGTCGATAATTCATAGTATGGTCGAGTTTAAAGATGGCTCAGTTAAAGCCCAAATGGGCGTTCCCGATATGCGAATTCCCATTCAATATGCGCTCACTTATCCGAAGCGGATGCCGTCCAAATTTCCGAGGCTTGACTTTTTTCAACTCAAAGAGCTAACTTTTGAACCTCCGGACTTAGAGAAATTTCGATGTTTAAAGCTGGCCTACGAAGCTTTGGAATATGAAGGTTCAGCACCAGCGGTGTTAAATGCCGCAAACGAAGAAGCCGTAAGACTATTCTTAAATCGCCGCATTCGATTTGACCAAATCCCAGAAATCGTGGAAGAGGCCCTCTCTAATTGTGAAATAAGTAGCTTTCATAATGTCGCGGAGATTTTACATTATGATTATTTGGCACGGGAATTTGTAAAACAAAACTATAGTTAGAACAAGTATATGAAACTAATGAGAGGAATTGCATGTTAACAACTTTATTATCTTTTGTATTTGTATTAGCTTTACTAATCTTTGTCCATGAATTGGGGCATTTCGTTACAGCCAAAATCGTGGGCATTCGTGTTGAAAGATTCTCACTGGGATATCCCCCCCGAATGATTGGCAAAAAGATCGGCGATACGGATTACTGCATATCCTGGTTACCGCTAGGGGGATATGTGAAAATGGCCGGTATGATTGATGAAAGTCTCGACGATACCATCAAAGGGGAACCATGGGAATTTCAGTCAAAAGCCGTATGGCAGAGGGCACTTGTAATTTCGGCGGGTTCATTTATGAATTTGTTAGCTGCTCTTGTTATTTTTTCGATGATTATTTATTCTACGGGAATTGGCGAACCCGTTGGTTCCACAGTGGGTGAATTGGTGGCCGGAAAGCCTGCAGAAGCAATAGGTTTACAGCCAGGTGACGTCATTACCATGGTTAACCATCAGCCGGTTAAGACTTGGGCCGAGCTAACCAACATTATTCATCATAGTCCTGGTGTTGAAATGGAGATTGAGTGGCTCAGAAATGGAGAGATTCATACTTCGAGAGTCACACCGGAGCTGCAACCGGAGCGAAACATTGGACTCATTGGTATTGGTCCAAAGGTTCAATATCGCGATGCCGGTCTCTTTGAGGCTTTTGCACTTGGAACACAAATCTCGTTTACTTGGATCAAACTTATTGGAACGGCAATAAAGATGCTCATTACCGGAGAGGAGTCTCTAAAGTCTCTTGGTGGTCCCATAATCATAGCGAAGATGGCTGGAGAAAGTGCGAAATTGGGACTGCAAAAATTGTTTGAATTTACTGCTATTATCAGCATAAATCTGGGATTATTAAATATTCTGCCAATCCCTGTTTTGGACGGAGGACATTTGGTATTTTTGGCTATTGAAGCAATTCGGCGTAAACCTCTTTCAATAAAGATTCGGCTTGCTGTTCAAAAAATTGGCATGGCATTTTTGTTAGCTCTGATGGTTTTCATTATATTTAATGATATTCGTAACTGGGACAGAGTAAAAGAGCTTTTCAATTTCTAAAATTTTGATAATTCTGATGCAGCAGCGGGTTGACGAATTTACTTTCCATCTTTTGAATCTTATGTAGAAAAGCGCTTCTGAACGATTCAAACTTTCATCTTGTATTACAATCAAAAGTGGTGGAAGATACTTTATTAATTGACTTGAAACCAGCGTTGGCCTCTTACGCTGGTTTTTTATTTGAAACCCTTGACTCTTGTCGATATTTTTACTATTTTTTTGTAAATAATTCTTAACGAAGCACAAGGCTACAAACAAAAACTTTGTCATAAAAACAAAGTCTTTGGGGATAGTAGAATAAACCGCAGAGAACGCAGAGAGCACAGAGATGTTTTTATGGAACTAATTAGAATTATTAGAAAACAAACCAAATCTAAAAAGGCACGCTGAATATTACGCGATAAGCGATTAATATTTATTGCCTTCTGCGTTCTCTGCGTCCTCTGCGGTGAATAATGCAGGTTAAGTGATTATTGATTAAGGAGAATATGAAATGAAACTTTCTGAGCGAATGAATCTTTTGGGTACGGAAACTGCTTTTGAAGTCATGGCCCGGGCAAAGGCATTAGAGGCTCGAGGAAAAGACATCATCCATTTGCAAATCGGCGAACCAGATTTTACCACTCCAAAGCATATCATTGAAGCTGCGGTCGTGGCATTGCGTGAGGGGCAAACCCATTATTCGCCAGCCGCCGGTATTATGCCTTTGAGAGAAGCCATCGTCGAGGAGGTGCATGGACGACGTGGAGTGCGGCCACAGGTGGAGCAGGTGATCGTAACCCCTGGCGCTAAACCCATTATGTTTTTTGTCATCCTGGCTTGCATCGAACAAGGAGACGAGGTCATTTATCCCAATCCTGGATTCCCAATTTATGAATCGGTCATTAATTTTGTAGGCGGTACCCCGGTAGCACTGCCTTTGTGGGAAGAAAATGATTTCCGATTTGATCCCGACGAGTTCCGGTCTCTGGTTACCGACCGCACTCGCCTGATTATCATTAATTCTCCACAAAATCCGACAGGTGGTATTCTAACTCAGGCGGATATTGAAGTAGTGGCTGAAGTAGCTAAAGAAAAAGACCTTTGGGTACTGTCTGATGAGGTGTACAAAAACATAATTTATGAAGGAAAGCATGCGAGCATCTATTCGTTACCCGATATGCAAGAAAATACAATACTTTTGGATGGCTTCTCGAAAACCTATGCCATGACCGGTTGGCGCTTAGGATTCGGAGTAATGAGAAAGGATTTGGCTCAACATGTAGAACGTTTGATGATAAACAGTAATTCTTGCACCGCAACTTTTTCCCAGTACGCTGCCATTGAGGCGTTAAAGGGCCCAACGCAAGAAGTTGATGCCATGGTAAAGGAATTCAAAAAACGCCGCGATGTGATAGTGGAGGGCCTAAACAGCATTCCAGACGTTAGTTGCAAGTTACCAAAAGGGGCTTTCTACGTTTTTCCAAATGTAAAGAAGATTAAGAGGCCTTCACAAGAACTTGAAAATTGGCTATTGAGCGAGGCGGGTGTTGCTGTGCTTTCTGGCACGGCATTTGGAAAGTATGGAGAGGGTTATCTAAGGCTTTCCTATGCCAATTCAATTGAAAATATTCAAAAGGCTTTGGAGCGAATTAGAGAAGCTTTACAGAATATTTGAAGCTCAAAACGAATATAACACCCACAGGAAGAATTACCTTAGGACAATATGAGACTTAGAAATAATTTTCAAAGTATCCGTTGGCCGTACTAATCCGTTGGGACACATTTTGGTAATAATCTTTCTTGCACAAAAAACAAAAAATTTGATTGATAATCCTAGGGAGGATGCTGAAACATGAACAAAAGAGAGGTCCGATTTGGAACCTAAAAAAACGGCTCTTTATGAAGTTCATAAAGAGTTAGGCGCCAAGATGGTTGAATTTGGTGGATATTTAATGCCGGTTCAATATAAAGGAATAATTGAAGAACACAGACAAGTACGGAAATCTGTTGGCATATTCGATGTATCACACATGGGTGAATTTGTCATTCGAGGCGATCAAGCCCAAGCGTATTTACAGAAAATGACATTAAATGACGTAACAAAATTGGTTGATTATCGTGCGCAATATTCCGGCATGTGCTACGAAAACGGTGGCATGGTCGATGATTTGATCATTGAGCGTTTCCCTGAACATTATATGGTCATTGTGAATGCGGCTAATCGTGAAAAGGATTTTCAGTGGATGAAAGAGCATCTAACCCTGGGCGTTGATCTTGCGGATATCAGCGATGATTTCAGTCTGTTGGCGGTACAGGGCCGGAACGCTGAACCAGTCCTGCAAAAGTTAACCGATTTGAATTTGTCAGAAGTCAAATATTATTGGTTCCGAGAAGGAAAAATAGCTGGTGTTAACGCAGTCATCTCACGGACAGGCTACACAGGCGAAGATGGCTTTGAAGTGGGTTTTGATGCCAGTCAATCCATAAAAGTGTGGCAGGCAATTTTAGAAGCCGGTCAGGAGTTTGAAATTGCACCGATCGGACTGGGAGCCAGGGATACGCTTAGATTAGAGATGAAATATTGTCTATATGGTAACGATATCAACGAAACTACCAATCCCATTGAAGCGGGGTTAGGTTGGATTACCAAGTTAGATAAGGGCGACTTTATTGGGCGTGATGCAATTATCGAAGCCAAAGAGAAAGGCATTTCAAGAAAACTGGTAGGATTCGAACTACACGAGCGAGCTTTTCCAAGACCCGGTTATAAAATTATGAAAGATGGCAAAGAAATTGGCCAGGTTACCAGTGGAACGTTTTCGCCGAGTCTTGATAAAGGTATTGGCATTGGATATATCCATGTTCCCTTTAATGAAGTAGGTACACCCATTACGATTTCCATCCGAGAACGGGAAATACCGGCGCAGGTAGTCAAAACACCATTTTACCAACGACCCTATTAATTTGTTGTTTGACAATGCAGTATCAAATTCAGTCGTAAGGAGCATGTAACATCAGTATTGATGCTACAAGAAGTTCAAAATAGTCTAAAAGGAATCAATTTTTTGATTATTTTGAACAATTTGAACTTAATGTGAGGCCTCTAATTTGACCTACAAATTAGATTTTCATAAAATTGATTGGTCTTTATATGTCGTTCTTGATAAAGAGTTTATCCAAGGCCGTTCTGTTACATTTTTAGCTGAGGAATTAATCAAAGGCGGCGCCGGTGTAATTCAACTTCGAAATAAAATCTCTGAAACGCAAGAGTTTTATTTAGATGCGGTAAAAGTAAGAGAAGTGACGCAAAAACATGGCATACCCCTCATAATCAATGATCGGTTGGATATTGCCATGGCGGTGCAAGCCGATGGGGTTCATTTGGGGCAAAATGATTTGCCCTTTCAAGTTGCGCGAGGCTTGATCTGCCAGGACATGATTTTGGGGGCATCGGTACACAACTTGAATGAGTTCTACAAAGCCGTGGAAGGAGGGGCGGATTACTTGGGTGTAGGCACCATTTATCCTACAAATACAAAAGAAGCGCACCAAATCATGGGTGTTAAGATTGTGGAGACTCTGCGTTCTAAAACAAACTTGCCATTGGTTGCCATTGGTGGAATAACATTAGAAAACCTTGACCCGGTAATCCAAGCAGGCGCTGACGGCGTGGCGGTGATATCAGCCCTTTTAAAAGTTGAGGATGTGGCAGCTCGTGCAACGGAGTTTACCCAAAAAATTAGAAATGCGAAGCTTTCTCGCAGTAAAGTTCCAGCGCAGCGAAGCCGCAATTGAAAATTGCAAAATGAAAAATGCAAATTGAAAAATTAATTTCGCACCTCTCAATAATGACGCCGAAGGCAAATGACTTGAATGGCTTAATGACTCGGCGTGGTAAAACTGTGATTAGGTTGGCACGAAATTTTTTGCAAAAAAAACAACTTGTTGCAGATTTGTAGTACAGAGAAAAAAGGAAATGAATTCTCCGTGATCTTTGTGCTGCTTTGTGTTCTCTGTGTCGGTCTTGTAATTTCTAATACTATATAGAGTAAGAATTTTACTAATCGGATTTGTCAAAATTATGTACCACAAACAGCGTGTTAGAATATCCAGAAAAGAAGAAATCCTGGGCATTTTACTATTGACCCTTGGGATTTTGGTCTTAGTAAGTCTTTTGACTTACAATTCCGACGAGCAGCCTGGAAATATTTCGATTGGCCAAATTGATAATCAATTAGGCGTGGCAGGGGTTTATATCTCTTATTTTCTAATTCAATATGGTATCGGTTATCCTTCCTTTGTTTTTCCAATAATAATTATTTTGGCGGGATGGAATCTTTTCCGAGGAAACAATTTTAAGAAAACGTTTCGCTGGATGGCCTATCTTTTAGTTTTTGCGCTATATACTTCCATCATCTTAGCCATTCCAGAAGTAACCTCCAAAGGTGAGAACAATCTTGGCTACTCCCTTTCTGGTTTAATAGGTGGATTAATTGCGCAGACCCTGTTTGCCTTATTAGGTATTGCAGGCAGTATAGTTGTGCTGTTAACCTTGATTATGATTACTGTCATTGGGGCCACGAACTTCAGTTTTGCTGGAACTCTTGCAGTGTTGGGTGAGGGGCTATCTTCAACGGTGAGCTTTTCTAAAGAGAAATTTCGAAAATGGCGTGACCAACGCAAATCGAAAGCAATGCGTAAATCTCAGAAACAGGAAAACGAAATCGCTTGGCAAGAAATTGTTAAACCTCAAGATAAATTTGTAGAGGAGCCTTTAGAAGAATCACGCGTCCAGACTCAGAAGAAACAATTAGAACAAGAGGTTGATGAGCAATTAAGAAACACTGGCTTGTACAAGAAGACTTCCGCATCAGAAGCGTATGCGTTTCCTTCTTTGGAGTTACTAACATTACCCAGAGTATCTGAGGAACAGGTCAGTAAAGAAGAGCTCGTTACCAACGCCAAGATCTTAGAGGAGCGTTTGTTAGATTTTGGAGTACAATGTAAAGTTATCGAGATAAATCCGGGGCCGGTTATCACGCGCTATGAAGTTGAACCCGCGCCTGGGGTTAAAGTGAGCCGTATTACTACGCTGGCTGACGATTTAGCGTTAGCCATGCGGGCCAGAAGTATTCGCATTGTTGCCCCCATTCCCGGTAAAGGAGCCGTGGGAATTGAAATTCCGAATCGAAAGCCTTCCTTGGTTTATTTAAGAGAGGTCATGGATTCTGCTCCCTTTCAAAACTCCGATTCCCCACTCACCATAGCACTTGGGAAAACTATATCTGGTGAACCTTATGTGACCAGGTTGGATCAAATGCCTCATCTACTTATTGCCGGCGCCACCGGTTCAGGAAAAAGCGTTTGTCTGAATACCATTATTGCCAGCATTCTATTTAAGGCTCATCCTACCCAAGTTCAATTAGTCATGATTGATCCCAAAAGGCTGGAGCTTTCCATTTATAATAACTTACGCCACCACCACTTAACCTATCGAGACGATTTAAACGAAGAGGTCGTGACTTCAGCGACCAATGCCATATCCGTGTTAAAAAGTCTTGAAGCAGTAATGGATAAGCGGTATAAGATTTTGGCCCGAGCAGGAGTTCGAAATATCGTCGATTACAATAGTAGACTAAAGAACGGACAATTATCAACGCCGGAGAGCGAGGAGCCTTTTGAGCCGTTAGAATATTTGGTGTTAATAATTGATGAACTGGCGGACTTGATGCTAACTGCAGCCAGAGAGGTTGAAGAGCCTATTGGACGGCTGACCCAGATGTCCAGAGCCGTTGGCATTCATCTGATTCTGGCTACTCAGCGCCCTTCGGTGGATGTTATCACTGGCGTGATTAAAGCCAATTTCCCAGCCCGAATTGCTTTTCAGGTGGCTTCGAAAACGGATTCTCGCACCATTCTTGATGCAAATGGCGCTGAAAAATTATTAGGCCTGGGTGATATGCTGTTTATTCCTCCTGGTCACCCGGAGCCGATTAGGATTCATGGTACATACATTTCTTCCGATGAAATTGAAAACATCATCTCTCATGTCAGAAAACAACCGAGATATCCTAAGCACACCTTGCCCATCCCAAGAGAAGAATCCCCTGAATACCTAGACGAAGCAGGTGTAGTAGGCAAACGAGATGAATTGTTTAACGAAGCTTTGAAATTAGTGGTTCGTCATCAGCAGGGTTCTATTTCTTTGTTACAACGACGTTTAAAGGTAGGCTATGCTCGTGCAGCGCGTTTGATTGATGAGTTAGAAGCTGCGGGGGTAGTGGGCGCATTTGATGGCAGCAAAGCGCGGGAAGTATTGATAGATGAGCATCAGCTTGAGGAAATGGGATTGTAATTTTTTGTTGACGATCCTAAAAAAGTTTTCTTGATTTTCAAAATTAATCTTTCTTTATACGTGTAAAATACGGTTTAATTTTAAGGAATCGCGCCATGCAGAAGAAATTAACAATAACCATCGATGAGGATGTTTACGAAGGTCTCCAAACGGTAGTCGGTCCCCGCCGTATTAGTCGTTTTATTGAAGAGCTCGTAAGACCCCATGTTTTAGATAAGAATATTGAAGAGGGCTACCGACAAATGGCACAGGACGA
>JBHIAW010000066.1:0-14607 GCA_046758765.1 bacterium | reverse complement strand
CTTTCAATTAATTTCTTTAACGCAAAAAAGGCCTTACCTCGATGGCTAATTCTATTTTTCAACTTCAAATCCATTTCAGCAAAGGTGCGACCATATTCTGGAACATAAAAGACCGGGTCATATCCAAAACCTCCCTTGCCTCTTGGCGTCTCGGTTATCACACCTTTACACACCCCTTCTACAATTCGAGTTTCACTCTGGTGATATAACGCTACCACACAACGAAAAGTTGCGTGGCGCTGCTCCCAAGGAACCCCCTCCAATTCGCTCAACAGTTTCTCTACATTTTCAGAATAAGTTGCATTTTCTCCGGCATAACGACTAGAAAGAACGCCCGGCTTGCTATTTAAATATTCAACTTCTAACCCGGTATCGTCTGCGACTGCAGGTAAGCCGGTAAAATTACCAAAAATCTTAGCCTTTTTCACGGCATTCTCTTCCAGGGTTTTGCCATCCTCGACTACATTAGGCGCGTCTGGAAATTCGCTCAGAGTAACGACGGATATATTGAGATTACTCAAAAGGTTTTGAATCTCAACAATTTTATCCTGATTTTTTGTAGCAAGTATTAGCCTAAAGGACACTCCTCTTGTTCCAATTGTCAGTTTTTACGCGCTTAGTACACTTCCACCCAATCCACAATTCCAACAATGGAAGCGTCGATGGGGGCGATTCTGGTTGGATAAGGAATAGTCGCCTCTCTGGCAGTCACATAGTATACCAATTCACCTGGACCAGCTCCAACCGTGTCAACAGCAATGATCGGTTTTCCTATTTTCTTCTCATGATGATCCAATGGTTGAATGATTTGCATTTTCGCCCCTTCTAAGTTCTCATCCTTACGGGTGGCCCACACCGTACCAATGATTTTGGCTAAGTTCATATAGCTTCTTCCACATCGAGTTTATCTACAATAGCCATAATGGTGGCATCCACCGCCTTATTTTCGGTCAGCACAGTTTGTCTCGCTGAACTCCCTTGCACCACCAGAACAATTTCACCAACGCCAGCACCAACGGCATCCACGGCGACCAAGAAACCCTCCTTGGATTTATAATTCAAGTCCACTGGTTTCACAATTTGAATTTTCATGCCAACCAGCTTTTCATCCTTTCGCGTTGCCCAAACTGTTCCGATAACCTTTGCAAGAATCACTTCTTTCTCCAAGAACTGCGATTATCCATAAACTTCTTCTTCATTACATTTACAGACCCTCATAAACCTCTGGTTAAATTTCCACGAATTCTTCTTCTCAGATTTTTCTGAAACGACCAATTGAATCGTGTTCAACGTTTCCCCACACACAGGGCAGTGGTTTCCGCTATCATGAGACAAAGCCTTAGCAACTTTGGCAGCAAAACTTCTATCTTTTGACATGACCGCTCCTACTTTATTAATAAACGAGCTTAAAATTTAACAAAATATATCAAAAAGTCAATAAAAAAACCGCCTAAAATAAAGGCGGTTTTTCAAATAATTGAGAAGTAACGGAGTTAATTCGATTCTATCATGCTTTTCAGTTTCTCCAGCTCCCTTTCCAAATTTATGATCCGCGTTTCTAACATTTGATTTTTTTCAATCCAGTTTAGAGGATAGTGCTGCTGCCAGGGTTTCATTATCTTATCAACGAAAGTTGGATACTCTGAAGTTTGATATGACTTTTCTGAAGAAGACACATCATTTACAGATTTCTCACCAATCTCAATATCCACTTTAAAACGTTGCCCGGCCCTGATGTAATCCAAAGTTACGGTTCTGCCTGGGATTGAATGTTCAACCAAATGAGCTAATTCAGAAATACTATTTACCTCTTTCCCTGAAAATCTCACAATGACATCTCCAACAGTAAGGCCTGCCTTATGTGCTGGACTGTTTTCTTTGACCTGACTAATTTTAGGCTTCGAACCGTCGGGATAGCCAATGACTCCCAACCAACCTTTTCGAACACGGCCAAATTGAATGATATCCTGAGCGATTCTCTTAATCCAGTTGATGGGATAAGCTAATATAGTTTGACTAAAGTTATAGCCCATAAATGATTCCTGAATACCTTGGTGTGCACTTAAGCGAGCTGCGACCACACCGATGACTTCTCCCTTGGTGTTAAATATGGGGCTGCCGTTATTTCCTGGTTCTAAATTGGCAGACACTTGAATAATGCCATCCATTCTTAATCCATTAATGGAGCCCAAAACTACCGAAGGGTAAACCCCAAGTGAATTGCCAATTATGATTAGCCAAGAACCTAAGGTTATGGTATCCGAGTTGCCTAAATAAGCGGGTTTTAAATCATCTCCCGCTATTTTTATTACAGCAAAACCTGTTTCAGGATCATGACCCACAAAATTGGCTGGGTACTCCACACCGTCTGAAAGCGTAACAGTATTAGAAGCAGAACCCAACACTATACTGCTTCGAGTTAATATATGTCCCTTTTTGTCGAATATGATTCCGCTTCCAATATTGACGTAAGTAATGGCTTTTTTTTCTACCTCAGTTCTAAAGAATGACAAAATGCTGCTTTCCTTTTCTACATATACTTCCTGAGAAAATTTCGAAGCTACGGTGACGACAGACAGTTTGCTTGAATCAATTAGACTAGAGATTTCTCTTTCTAAATCATTTAATGAATTCCCAGCTAAGGCACTTCTTACGGGGAAAAAATCCAAAGCTGTGGTCAAAAATAGGATAGAAGTCAGTTTTGGTCTTAAGAATTGCACAGTATCTACGAACCTTGTTAGCAGAACAAGAATTCTCTTTCAGTTAAAATTCCACAGTATTCACTGCTTTTGCAGAGTATGAATCTTGAACTGAATCGGACCTTGCGGCAGAAAGTTTGTCCGTTTCCTGAGAACTAATTGAAATTCCCCTTCCTGACAGATTTACCCAATCCATAGGATAATTAATTTTTTCAGGAATATTTTGGGAATTTGTGCTTGAATCTCTAGATAAAGTGGGGTTGGCTAAATAAGAGGGAACCGAGTTTGCAGGTTCATTAGAACCCATAGTAGGAAAATATTTATTTGTTGAATTTAGAACAAAAAATGCTGCTATGACAACTAAAGCACCCACAGCAGCATATAAAGGTATCCGAATAGGACGATTAATAATCCCTCGACGGCTTAAGCTTCTCTCCATGCTTATTCGAGTTCTTAATACTGTTTCAAAATCATCTGATGTCTTCAAAGGTTTAAGGCCCCGAAGTAGAGACCGGACACTTCTTAAATCTTTTAAAGCATTTAAACAACTAAAACAGTTCTCAACATGTCTTTCTATTTCTTTTTTCTGCGCAATTGGAAGTAACCCTTCCGCATACTCTAGAATTTTCTCTTCAAACCGCTTACAATCTTTCATAGGCATATTCCCTCAATCTTTCATCCCACTTTTATCAAATGATTGCTAATTATGACAATACACACGCTTACAATTTTTCTTTAAGATGTTTTAAACGATTTTGAAGTTTTAGACGTCCTCTATTTACTCGAGACTTGACGGTCCCAATGGGAACCTTGATGATTTTACTTATCTCCTCATACGAAAGTTCCTGTACATCTCTTAGGATTATTACTTCTCTAAATTTCGGTGAAAGATCGTTGATTTCTTTTTGAATGATCTCTTCTTGGATTATTCCGTCCACTTGACTTTCAGGGGTATGCCCTTCATCGGAAATTTCGTAATCCCGATCTTCGTACCCCATATCTGTGACAGAAAACAGCTTTCGTCGCTTCCGGCGGCGTAATTCCGTACGGGCTAAGTTCCCTGCTATGGTGTATATCCACGTAGAGAATTTGGCGATTCGTTTATAAGCTTTTCTCTTTCTGTAAACCCTCAGAAATGTGTCTTGAACAATGTCTTCGGCTTCTTCTTGATTTCCTACAAATCTGAATACAAAATTCAAGAGTTGATCTTTGTACCTTTTGACAATTAAGTCAAAAGCGTAAAGATCGCCTCTCTGGAACCGCTCAATTAACTCTTCGTCGGAGGGTTGGTTTACCTTACTATCAAATTGTTCTGGCATTTACCACGTGCTACCGAATTTTTCAACCTAATTAATTTTAAAAAGTTCCGTAACAATTCATCTTGTTATTCTAGATGAATCTTTTTTGAGTTTACGTCCGGATGAACCTCGCTCCCCGTGTGCTTGAATTTACAAAGACTCCCACGGAATGACAGAGCAGGGTGAATAGTTGCAAAGCTCCTAAAGTTTTGCGTACAACCAACAGGAAGTTACCATCTCTTCATTCTGTTTTTGATAATATTAATCAACAGAGTCTCCATAGCGATTTTAGGAGGCTGTCTGCTCGTCTTTAAGATAAGATCTGTTTCTAAAAGATATTCAAATATGAGATTTAACTGATCTGCAGAAAAGTTATTAGCCATCTCCTTGGTTTTTGCGATAAAAAATGGTGGAATTCCAGTCAAGGCGGTTATTTCGTCGTTAGAATTTTTCTGCGCTACGGCTCCCTTTACTTTCATCAAGTTGACAAAATGGCGAGTAATCAGCGCTAGAATCCCAGTAGGTGATTCGCCACTTTGCAGCAGCCGACTTAATATAGTCAGAGATTTATCTAAATCCTTATGACCAATTGCATCCGTTAAATCAAACACGCTGTAGCTGCGGGATAGACCTACCACATTTTGAACGTCTGCTGGCTCAATTCGCTTTCTGCCTTCTAAGTTTAAAACAATTTTCTCTAACTCATTTACAATATCTCTCAGATTATTGCCAACTCTAACATGAATGAGTAAAACCGCTTCTTGGGATATTTCAAGTCCTTTCTCCTTCAAATGATCCTGTATCCACTTTGGAACCTGTCGGTCATAGAGCGGCCGACATTCCACCCAAAGGGATTTTGATTTTATGTTGGAAATGGCTTTGTTGCGCAGACCAGATTTACCGCTTATGATAACCAATATGGTACTAGAAGCCGGCTTATCTAAATATTTATTAAGCAGTTCTAATCCGGAGGCTGAGAGTTTATCAACCTCTTTGACAACCACGACACGGGTGTCAGCTAACATTGGGTAGGAACTTGCCGCATCAAAAATCTTGGCCCCTTCAACTTCATTACCGTAAAAGACGTCTAAATTAAAATCCTTAGTTGCAGAATCGCAGGCCGCATCTATTAGTCGATTCAGAGCATCCTCGATGAAATAATCTTCTTTGCCATATAAGAAATATACAGGCGAAAACTGTTTCTTTTGAATATGAGCGATAAAATCAAAATAGTTCATTTTTTCATTTTTTGAGATTCTTTTTTCGCGGCTATTCTCAGGGTAAATATGAAACCACCCCAAACAATGCCAAGCATGATGATCATCATTAGGATAGCAGTGGGAGTCATATTGAGTTTCCTTATTTCCTAAAAGCGTGCCAAGACGCTGAGCTGGTTTATTAAAGTCAAGTGTCTTTTTTCACCGAACAAACGCTAACCTTGCCAAAGAAGGTCAGCGTTTCTTAAAAGCTAACCTTTTTAACAAAGGTTAGCTTTTCTGTTATCATGTCCAATAGTTTTTTTATAAATCCAATTGTTTAGTAGTATGAAAACGCCGATAGCTAAGCCCCATTGAAAAATACAGGTACCTAAACTGAACGTATGAAATGGGTTCCACCAGCCTTCAGGATCGTATGATGCAATAGCTTGGTAAAACCACCAGAATATCAGAGCAACAAATTCAAGCGGTATTATATAACGGATGACCAGGTTAAACCAAATACCTGCTTGCCAGTCATTACCTTCTTGATTTATCAGATTTCTGCGAAAATTATCATTTCCATATTTCATTACTGCAAATGCAAAGAACATACCACTGACTATTAATCCTATCCCCCAGGTCCAATCTTGATTATTGAAGAAGTTCAAACTACGTGCAGATGGCAGCCCTAGCAAGAATCCAAACAAACCTACAAAAAGTATGGCACGATGCCGGTTCAGTCCTGCATCCATGAAAATTCTAGTGGCTAATTCTATCATAGCAATCAAAGAAGACAAGGCGGCAAAGGTCAACGCTAAAAAGAATACCACCATGAAAAATGATCCAAGCGGCATCCTCAAAAAAAGCTGAGGGATCCAAATAAACGTCAGACCCGTATTACCTGCGTTGACAGCTTCCATGGCATCTTCAAAAGGAAGAATGGCAAAAATGGTTGGCAATATTACCAGGCCCGCAAGCAAAGATGCGGCATTGTTTCCTAAGCCAGCAATAAAAGAGTTTAGTACTATGTCCTCCTGCTTTTTCATATAGACGGCATAGGTTAGGATCAATCCCCATCCGGCGCCGGTTGACCAGGCTGACTGAGATAAGGCCTCAAGCCAAGTTCTGTAATTCAACAGCTTGCCGAGTTCGGGCTTAAAGAAGAAATTCAATCCATCTACTGCACCCGGTAAAGTCAAGGCTCTTACGGCAGCAAGGATTAGGAGCACTACGAGAGATGGGATAAGTATTTTGTTAGCTCTTTCGATGCCTCGTACTACACCTTTGTATATTACAAAGGCACCAACACTCATAGCTATAAAATGAAACAAAATCGGTTGATAGCCGGAAGTGAATGACTCCCAAAACTGTTTTGATTGAGTTAGACCAACCGCACCATATAAAGATGATACAAAATATTTGACGCACCACCCCATAACTACTGAGTAATAAAACATAATAGCCATGGAACAGAAACCGACAAACACTCCCATCCAAGTGAACTTTTTGCCGATTAGCTTTCCAAATGCACCAACCGTTCCATATCTTGTTGCTTTACCCATTGCAAATTCAACGATTAATAGGGGGATAGACCAAAGAAATAGAAAAATGATCCAAGGGATAAGGAAGGAGCCGCCGCCGTTTTGAGCAGCAATCCTGGGGAATCGCCAAATATTGCCGGTGCCGATGGCCATTCCAAGGGCCGCGAGAATAAGTGCCCATCTTGAGCTAAATATTTCCGTTTGCCTCATTTTCCTCCCATGAAATAAAAATGGTAATACCGATTATCAAACCAAACATCCTGCGAGGTGCGTCGCACATTCTAAAGTCCATCTTAGACTTCAAAAGGGCGAAAAATTCGCAATCAATATAACCCATTTCTTTTAATATTGCAAGGGAAAAATGGGAGACAAAAATGAGTGTCAGTGCGCGTGCCACACGCCTTTGCCACAATGTGCTACGCACCATGAAGGTACGTAGCACTTTTTCAAGGTCAGCTAATTTAAATAAAAAAGCACTGAAAGCGTAACCTGAGTTCCCACAGAAGTTCCTCCATCAAAGTCGACCTGCAGTTGGGATTCTCCCATCACACTAAATCTATCTATCACAAAATATTCACCTCCTAAAATAGCACCTAAACTGACCGTTGTATCATCCCCAAAAGGGTTGTCTATGTTTGTGATGTCTATTTTCCCCCCAAAATAAGGATATACTTTGTTACCACTCCGAAAGGTTTTCAATAAACTACCACCAATGATAAGAATATCTTGACCATTGGTTCTAAGGCCAAATCGAGCATCAACGGCAAAGTCACTAGCAAACCAATAGCGTCCTGTCAGAACAATGCTCGGTTGAACGGAAACACCGAATCCTAATTTTCCTGGCGCACCTCGAGCCTGACTTTCTTCGAATATTAAAGTTAGCACGCATAGGAGTACGATGGTTATAGTTATTCTTTTCATTATTCTAACCTCCTTTTTACAGAGTTAAAAAAAAGGCCTTGGCTGCAGCCAAAGCCTTGTAAGACAATTCAAAACATTGATTAGAGAATTAACACTTATTCATTCACCTAAAAGATAGGTGATACCGCCAGTGATTTTGAACACATCTATATCGCTAATTAAAAACTTTACTTTTGCGCTCCAGATTTTGTCAACTTTTCTACTTCTTTTGTTAGCCTGTCTATTTTTTGATGAAGCTTTTTGAACTCTGCTTGGGTAGGCATAATCTTAGACATGGCCTGACTCACCTGTTTGTCTACCAACTCTTTCAAATGGGCCACTTCTTCATCGGCTTTGTCCATCATAGCTTTTACGAATTTTGCCCCTTCGTCTTTGGAAAGCTCCCCTCTTTTTACTAAGTCATTCATAATCTCTTGGGCTTTCTCTCTGGTTAAGGAATAAATCCCCAAACTGGCCAACAAGGTTCTTTTTAATATGCTTTGATTTTCCATTTAACTCACCTCCAACGGCGTAGGTTACATTACTAATGTTTAACTATTTTTCCGTTGATAAATTGTAAAAAATTGACCTCCCTGTTTACACGATGGTTCCTTTTAAAAGTGATCTTTCCTTTTATTCCTTTATACCCTGATAAGGAGTTCAATTTTTGAGTAATTTCCTGAGCTGTTTTTGCCCCTTTGCTCAGTACTTCCTTTATGACGCCCAACGCGTCATAGCCAAATACTTCCCATCTCTCTGGACTTTTTCTCATTTTCAGTCTGAAATCGGAACGAAAGTTCCTAAATTCACGACTTTCTTCATCAGGGAAATAATCACTTACGAAAATTACACCATTGATGTAGCGCTCAATCTGAGACTCTTTTAATATGTCAATGTTGTCCCAATATTCGCCTCCCAATATTTGCGCTTGAATATTGGCTAAGGCAAATTGTGGAGCGACATATTTTATATCATCGGAGTAAACTGGAAGAAAAATTCCATCAATAGACTCCACGGGAATTTCGTGCTCATCAAGCTCCTCGCCCTGCTCCTCTGCCATTTTGATAAGATTCTCCACATCGGTGGAATCAAAATGAAATGCGGCTTCTCGAATAGATTTAAACTGTCTACCCAAATCTTGAGGACTGCCATAATACCAGCTTTGGGCAATGATACGGCCTCCCAATTGATCGATTTTGGAAGTAAAGCTGGCGGTCATCTGCTGGCCATATTCATCGGCCGGGGCCAGGGTAGCAAAGGTCCGGAGACCGAGTTTTTTAAAAGCATACTCTGCCAAGGCCTCGCCTTTGCGCTCGAGATCGCTGTTTAATTGAAATACCGACTCACCAACGGAAGCCACCTCGTTTTCTGTGGCGGCTGGCCCTAATACAGGTATGTGATTCAAAGAGGCCAGTACCCCGATACCAGCGGTTACCTCGCTCTCTAATTCTCCAATCACCACACGCACATTCTCTTCTTTTAGCAATTTTTTTATCTGCTTTATGGCCTTAATCACATTGCTTTCTGAATCCCGCACAACCAATTGAATCGGCACACCAGAATGATTCTGATCCTGCATTTGAGCATATTTTATTCCTCTCAACACACCTAACCCTTCTTGGGCATAATATCCTGTCAAAGGAAGAATCACCCCGACTTTGATCGGCTGGGTGCCAAAACCTTCTGCCTCTTTCAAAAGCTCATCAATTTGAGGTAAAAATGCTCTTGAACCATATTTCTTTTTGTAATCTTTCAAGAGAACAACGGCTCTTTTCGATGACCCTACTAAGAGCTCTTTTTTTGCTAACTGTAAGGTTACTATGGCAGCGGAGTTTTCACCACTGGCAAACTTTAATAGATCTCGTAGTTCTGATAAGCTAAGATTGGATTGCATGATGTGGTTCGCTAATACGATGCTTTTCTTGACCAAAATTCTTTCTGGACTCCAATCGGCTACCCAGAGCAAATTCTTTGCAGATTCGTAATACTGACTTAAGCGATAATTACAAGTTGCCTTACCATAATAGGCATCATCCACGTATTTACTTTCAGGGAACTCAGTGATCAATTTTTCAAAATAGGGAATGGCATCGCGGAATTGGCTTAGTTTGTAAAGACTCTTACCCGCCATTAAAAGGGAAGCTGTCATGCGTTGGTGGATAACTTGGGAGCTAGATAGATTTTCAAATCTATCAAAAGCTGATTTGTAACGCTCCGCTTCATAAGCTCCCAGCGCCCTTCTAAATTTAGGCTCCACTTCTAGAAACTTTTGTACCGCTTGCCGATTTTGTGCTCGGGCTAGAGATGTGAAATTGGCAAATAATATTATGCAACTAACCCCCGCTATGATTCTTTTGCTATTCTTTGCACCCATACTTAACAAGTCCTTATTCAACAGTTACGCTTTTTGCCAAATTACGAGGTTGATCTACATCGCAGCCGCGCAAGACTGCAATATCATAAGCCAATAGTTGTAGTGGAATAATGGTTAATATTGGGGTTAACAATTCCAGAGTCGGCGGCACAAAAATAACGTGGTCGGCTCGCTTCTTAATAGACTCATCCCCTTCGGTAGCAACGGCGATGATGCGTCCTTTTCTGGCTCGAACCTCTTCGATATTGCTGTTGATTTTTTCATAAGTCGAATCTTTGGTAGCAATGAAAACTACAGGCATATTTTCATCAATCAGAGCAATAGGTCCGTGCTTCATTTCAGCCGCAGGATAGCCTTCAGCGTGAATATATGAAATCTCTTTTAATTTCAAAGCGCCTTCCAAAGCCACGGGGAAATTATAACCCCGGCCTAAATAAAGGAAATTTTGGCACGAGTGATATTCTTTTGCAATCTCTTTAATTGATTCATGGTTCGCCAGAATTTGAGCGACCTTTTTAGGAAGCAATTTCATTTCCTTGACAATTTCCACGCCTTTGGATGCCCCCATATTGCGCATTCTGGCCAACAGAAGCGACAGAAGAGATAGCACCGTAACCTGAGAGGTAAAAGCTTTGGTAGAAGCCACACCAATTTCAGGCCCGGCATGCAGATAAACACCCGCATCACTCTCTCTGGCAATGGTGGAACCTACCACGTTACAAATACCTAAAACTTTAGCCCCCTTACGTTTGGCTTCCTTTAAAGCGGCCAAGGTATCTGCCGTCTCCCCAGACTGGCTGATGACAAACAGAACAGCTCCACGATCGATCACAGGATCTCGGTAGCGGAATTCTGAAGCATACTCAACTTCTACCGGGGTGCGTACGAACTCTTCGATCATATATTCACCAATCAGAGCCGCATGCCAACTGGTGCCACACGCGGAGAAGAACATTTGGGGCGCATACAGTAGAGAGTCTAATTCGTGGCGAATGCCCCCCAAACGGGCCGTGCCTTCTTCAGAGAGAAGACGCCCTCGCATGGCATCTTCAATCGTTTGAGGCTGTTCCATGATCTCTTTCAGCATGAAGTGATCATAGCCGCCCTTTTCAATCTTTTCTAAATCAAAAAAGATTTTTTCAACTTTTCTATTAACCTCCAGATTATCAACGGTTTTGATCGTAATCTTTTCACGATTAATAATGGCTAATTCATTATCATCCAAGTAAGTTACATCTTTAGTGTGGCTGATGATAGCAGAAACATCCGACGCTATGACATATTCATCCTCTCCCATTCCCACGACCAAAGGACTACCTCGCCTGGCAACAACTAAAGTCTCGGGCTCCCGACTCGACAGCACCGCAATGCCATAAGTTCCTTCCACTTGACTTAAAGCCAAGCGGACGGCTTCTTCAAATGTGGAGCCGTTATCATAAAACTCTTCAATCAAATGAACCAAGGCTTCGGTATCGGTATCGGTGACAAATTTGTGACCGCCGGCTTGAAGTTTAGTCTTAATGGCTAAATAGTTCTCTATAATGCCGTTGTGGATTAATGCGAGATTACCTGTACAATCAGAATGAGGATGAGCGTTTTCGCGGTTAGGATGCCCGTGTGTGGCCCATCGGGTATGCGCCACACCAGTATTGCCAGAAAGATTCTTTTCGGCCACAAGCTTTTCTAATTCCGATATTTTGCCAGATTCTTTTTCAATTAAGATTTTGCCCTCTCCAATTACCGCAATGCCGGCTGAATCGTAGCCCCGATATTCTAACCTCTTCAATCCCTCAATTAGGACGGGTACGGCCTGCTTGTTACCAATGTAGCCTACAATACCACACATAATCATCTCTCCATAGATGCAAGTTCAAAGTTGTGATGAATTAATAATTTAATTAAGGAAATATTTTTTGCCATTAAGATAGGATCAAAGTTTGAAAATTGCAGGAAATGATCTTCATTTAAACGAATGGACCTAATCTCCTTTTTGTTCAAAAATAGAATCCATGGGGGTCAAACCATGCAAAAGTAAAAATAAAATTCTTAAAAATCAAGCGAAAATAGTTGCTAACTATTCCCATTCAATCGTACTCGGTGGTTTTGAGCTGATGTCATAGACGACGCGATTTACACCGCGAACTTCATTAATGATGCGATTGGAAATCGTGGCTAACAAATCGTACGGGATGCGAGCCCAATCAGCCGTCATGCCATCTAAACTGGTGACGGCTCGTAAACCTATGACATTCTCATAAGTCCTCTGATCCCCCATGACGCCCACGGTTTTAACGGGAAGCAGCACAGCAAACGCTTGCCAAATTTTATGGTACCAATTATTTTTTTTCAGCTCTTCAACATAAATCCAATCCACCTCTTTTAAGATGTCCAAGCGCTCTTTCGTTACTTCCCCCAAAATTCTTACAGCTAAACCTGGACCAGGGAAAGGATGGCGACCTAAGCTTTCATCTGGCAGCCCCAATTCTCTCCCCACCCGGCGCACTTCATCTTTAAACAATTCTCGAAGAGGTTCAATTAATTTAAGATTCATGCTTTCCGGCAGGCCACCCACATTATGATGGGTTTTAATCGTAGCCGAAGGCCCTTTAGTAGAAGTGCTCTCAATGACATCTGGGTAGAGAGTCCCTTGCACCAAATATTTAACTCCTGATATTTTTTCGGCTTCATCGTCAAAGACTTCAATAAAAGTATTACCGATGATTTTCCGCTTTTTCTCAGGATTTGTGACCCCAGCTAAACGGTTGAGAAATAGGGGCGCCGCGTTCACAACTTTAAGAGCGGTTTGGAAATAATACTTAAATGATTGTTCAACTTGTAAGGCTTCGTGTTTTCGCATAAGGCCGGTGTCAACAAATACGCAGGTCAATTGATTACCAATCGCCTCATATACCAATGCGGCGGCCACGGTGGAATCCACCCCACCACTTAATGCACAAATGGCTTTGCCCGTTCCAATTTCATCCCGAATCTCTTCGACGCTGTTTTTTACAAACGCCTCCGCAGTCCACAAACCTTTACATTCACAGATTTCATACAAAAAATTCTTAAGAAGCTGTTTGCCCTCGACCGTGTGAGCGACTTCAGGGTGAAATTGAAGGCCATAGATTTTGTTGCTCTTATGAGCCACGGCGGCAAAAGGAGAGTTTGATGTGTGAGCGATAGCTTCAAAACCTTCGGGCAATTGAGTTACCGCATCCCCATGACTCATCCACACTTGAGAATCTTGGCTAATATTTTTGAAAAGACCATCATGATTATCAACTCTAAGTTCAACAAAACCATACTCACGCTTTGCTGCCTGAGCGACCTTACCCCCTTTAAAATGAACGATTAATTGTAATCCATAGCAAATACCTAAGATGGGAATTCGGAGCTCAAAAAGTTCAACGTCAGGCAGGGGTGCAGAATTCTCATAAACCGAGGACGGACCACCCGACAAAATAATCCCTTTGGGGTTCATTTTTACAATTTCTTTGTAAGAAAAATTGAATGGTTTAATTTCAGAATAAACCCCCAATTCCCGAACTCTGCGGGTAATTAGCTGGGTGTATTGTGAGCCGAAATCAAGAATGAGGATAAATTCTTCGGGGTGAACTTTCATTCAACTGTTTATGATTGAATATCCCAGGATTTTAATTCATCAATAACATCGTAATTAGTTAAATCATAATGAATCGGTGTAATGGAAACTTTATTTTCCAAGATGGCACGGTCATCTACCTCACTATCCTCCTCGAGCTCAATTTTTGTTCCAGTTAACCAGTAATAAACACGGTCTTGTGGATCAGCCCTTTTATCGAATTTCTCCAAATAATTAGCTTTGCCCTGGCGGGTAATTACGACTCCTCTGATTTCTTGCTCTTTAACCGGGGGTATATTGACATTTAGAAAGGTCCCTTTCGGCAAACCCTTTTCTAAGATCACTTGCGCAAGATTTCGGGCAAATTTTGCAGCATAAGTAAAATCGGGATTTTTATAAGTGGTCAGAGAAATCGCAAAAGAAGGTATGCCTAAAATAGTGCCTTCTGTGGCTGCAGAAACCGTACCTGAATATATGACGTTGATTCCGGTATTTGATCCCAAATTTATTCCAGAAATCACCAAATCTGGTGCTTGCTCCAATAGTGCCCAGTATGCGATTTTTACACAATCTACTGGAGTACCATTAACTGCATAGCCAAAAAATTCACCGTTCTTTTCAAAATTCCACACCCGGAGAGGATCGGAAAGGGTAATAGCATGCCCCACTGCGCTCTTTTCGCTATCTGGCGCCACCACGAAAATCTCACCGATTTCTTTCATCTGTTTATGAAGGGCGGCCAATCCAGGTGCATTGATTCCATCATCATTAGTTAAGAGAATTTTTGATTGTTTTGTGTGCATGAGTGTAAATATCTTCTTCAGGCTCTTTTAAAAAATCAAAAACTGGATTGGCCGATACTGAGCGTAGCCAGGCTCTTTCATCTATATCACTTTCATCAGGAAATAAAATGATGATACGGACTTTACTTTTCCCAACGAGAGGTATTGGTTTATCAAGGATAAGCTGATGCTTCTCATCAATAGTTCCTGTTG
>JBHIAW010000065.1:0-14670 GCA_046758765.1 bacterium | reverse complement strand
ATCGACAAAAATAATCACCTTTCCCAGGTGGCTTTTCATCATCCCTGAGGGATTCCTGGCTCCCGGTGCCTCAAAGTGGGAAGATGCCTACGGCATGACACAAGGGGAGGCAAGATGTCATTCCGTCAGGAATCTTCCCCACTTGAAGCACCAAATCATAGAAGAGCACTCAGGCAGGTAACATGGGAACGAGCACTGTGAGTTGTCTTTCCATAACTGGGATTACCGTAATTACTGACACAAGCCAGATTGTCGCGCCTGAAGAGGAATTGCTCCGTCGTGCTGTTTCTAAATGAGAATCGCTTTACATTACGGAAATTGATCCCGATCTAGCCGAGATAAAAACATTACGCCGCTTAATCAAATTATTACCCAATTGTCGCACGGAATTTTATTCTCCCCTTTGCCAGACTTAATTAATCTTCATATTCTCAATGCAAATAATCAGTGAGGAGTGCATCCCTACATAAACTTCATCTAAGAATTTGGCCGTCTGGGGAAAATGTCATTCCGTCAGGAATCTTCCCAAGCCCAAGTACCCCACGTTCGATTAAGCTCGGATGAAGTCCAGGGAAGATGCCTGCGGCATGACAGAGAAATGAAACTACTTCAGATGGCTAAGTACATACAACTTCATACTAAGTTAACTCATTCCTCAAACTTGACATAAAAGCGATCAATTAAATTTGCTTGCATTTTTGTAATATTTGTCCTATTTTTATTATGAAGCTTAACATTTTTTGACCTCGATTCCGGCCAGATTAGCTCTTTTCTCCGATTTTTATGTAATAGCTATATTAGATTGATCCCATGAAGTGGGTGGTGTGGTCTATGATTGGAAAAACAATATCTCATTACAAAATCCTTGAAAAACTTGGTGGTGGGGGGATGGGCGTGGTGTACAAAGCCCAGGACTTGAAACTTGACCGCTTCGTCGCCCTCAAGTTTCTCCCACCCCAGTTTGGAGAAGATAAAGAAGAAAAGAACCGCTTCATCCACGAAGCAAAAGCTGCCTCGGCTCTGGACCATAAAAACATCTGCATCATCCATGAAATTGATGAGAGCGAGGAGGGGCTGATGTTTATTGCTATGGCCTATTATGAGGGCGAGACCCTGACGAAGAAGATCGAACGGGGACCGCTTAAGTTGAAGGAAACCCTCGACATCGCGATCCAAGTTGTTGAAGGTCTGGCCAAAGCTCACAAGCAAGGCATTGTGCACCGTGACATCAAACCTGCCAATATCATGATCACCAGCGATGGTATAGTAAAAATTGTGGATTTTGGACTTGCTAAACTGATGGGACGCACGAAGCTCACCAAGACCGGCACCACCATGGGAACGCTGTCATATATGTCTCCTGAGCAAGCGAGTGGGGAAGAAATTGGTCACCGTACTGATATCTGGTCCCTGGGTGTCGTCTTGTATGAGATGGTCACTGGGCAATTACCGTTCAAAGGTGAGGTTGAGCTGTCTGTGCTCTATTCTATAATAAATGAAAATCCCAAGCCGATTACTGCTCTGCGAACGGGCATCCCAATAGAGTTTGAACGGATTGTTTCAACGTGTTTAGAAAAGGAGCCAAACAAGCGTTATCAAACCGTAGAAGACTTGGAAGCCGATCTCCGTAGCGTTCAGCGCATACACGCTGCTCCGAAGCCATCATCACGGACAGCAACTTCCCAGACAATGCAGGGTCGTTTATCTCGGAAAGGGTTCGGGTTAGCTGCATTGGTCGTTGCTATTTCCCTTATCATCTGGATTTTGCTACAATTTTTTACACCACATGAAAATGAAATTATCTCTCAAAGAAAGATGTTAGCGGTATTGCCTTTTGAAAATTTAGGGGCGACCGAGGACGAATATTTTGCGGATGGCATCACTGATGAAATCACGGCTCGGCTTGCTACTATGCAAGGGCTGGGGGTCATTGCCCGCACCAGTGCCATCCAGTACAAAAACGCAGAGAAAGGTATCCGGGAGATTGGTAAAGAGTTGGGCGTCGATTATATCTTAGAGGGAACTGTCCGCTGGCAACGCGCCGCTGAGGGACCCAGTCGACTGCGAATTACACCACAGCTCATTAAAGTCTCCGACGAAACCCATCTATGGGCAGACATATACGAGACAGATATAGCCGATATCTTCCAGCTTCAATCTGACATCTCTAAACAGGTGGTTGCGGCTTTAGACATTGCCTTACTACAGCGGGAAAAGCAAGCGCTGGAAGAAAAGCCAACCGACAATGTCGAAGGATACGACTATTACCTGCGCGGGAATGACTACATATTCCGGAGTTTCACACCCGAAGACACACGCATCGCTATACGAATGTATGAGAAAGCAATTGCTTTGGACTCTACTTTTGCTCACGCCTGTGCTCGGCTCTCATACGCTCACTTAAAGATGTATCATTTTGGTGTTGACCGAAGCAGTGAACGCCTTGCCAGAGCAAAGGAGGCCTTGGACAAAGCGTTCCATCTTAAGCCGAACCTGCCTGAAGCGCAATTGGCCCTGGGTTATTACTATTACTGGGGCCACCGAGAGCTTGCCCAGGCCCTTAAGCAGTTTGCCATTGCCAGAAAGCAACAGCCCAATAACAGTGAGCTTATTGCCGCTATTGGATTTGTGCAAAGACGTCAAGGGAAGTGGGAACAAAGTATTAAGAACATGAAGAAGGCCTTTGAGCTCGATCCCCGCTCAAGCAGGATGGCTATTAACCTCGGTCATATCTACCAGTTTTTACGCAAATATTCGGAGGCCGAATGCTATTATGATCGTGCCATCTCATTAGCTCCGGACATCGCGGAGTGGTACACTTTTAAAGCTCTCCTATATTTAAGCTGGAACGGCAGCGTAGAAAGGAGCCGGGAGGTGCTTATTGACGGGACGAAGCAAAGTAACCCTTCAGAGTTGCTTAGGATTCTGGCTACTTATGACTATTATATCTTAGCAAGAATCAGTCACCCGGAATATCAGCAGGCTATTACTCGCGTCTCTCTCAGACCCATGAGCAGCGATACCGTGTCATTTTATTATCTAACAAAGGCTATTTTGTATGGACAAATGAACCGACCCGACTACGAATATGCCTACTATGACTCTGCTCGTATGGTTTTCGAAGCTAAAACTAGTGAAGAACCCCAAGATGCTTTCAATCGGATTAAGCTCGCCTATGCTTATGCCGGCCTGGGTCGAAAACAAGAAGCGGTACGTGAAGGAGAAAAGGCTGTGGAGTTGCTTCCGGTTTCCAAAGATGCTGTCGGCGGTTCAAGCCTGGGCAGGATGCTGGCTGAGATCTTTGTAATGGTCGGAGAATACAATGCCGCAATAGATCAACTTGAATATCTTTTCTCTATACCGGGATTCCTCTCCACTGCTTGGCTTCAAGTTGACCCAATCTGGTATCCGCTGCGTGAGCTTCCGCGTTTTCAGAAGCTTTTAGAGGAAGGGCAATTACGTTGAAGATAGACAATGAATTGCAACAAATTTATGAAGGTGAGAACTTGAAAGTATACCGAGAACCCGATACGCTGTTTTTTGAAACCATTTAGAGCGTTGACTCATCAATTTTTGTAGATACGTTTCTTTTAGAAGGAAAGGGGGAGCGCTATGACAAAATGTATTTTTCTCACACTGACGGCTATGGTGCTGGCGGCCGTGCAGTCGGCCAATGCCCAGGTAGAAGGACGGTTCGGCTTTGAATATAATGAGGTAGAACCGTTGGACCATCCGACACACGATACCTTACTAAGAAAATTAGAGAAAGTCACTGGTCCGGGGGACCTTAACGTGAATGTTCTTGGCGGCGGCTGGATCGGGATGCAGCCAGACCCCGATTCTGCGATAGACTTTTCGGAGACCGATAACATCGTACAGCTCTTTGGACGTTATGGATTTTCCCTTGCCTGGTACTTCATCCCCAATGCGACTTGGGCCTTTCCCAACAAGCCCGACTGTCAACCTGATACAATTCTTGGGGTGCCAATTCCTGCTAAACATTGTGCACCCGAGCCTACATTTGAGCAGCACTGGATAGATTATGTCAAAGCCGTTGTCGAACGCTACGATGACGATGGTGTGGATGACATGCCCGGCTTGCAGCGCCCCATCCGCCATTACATCATGACCGGCGAAATCGTGTTCGACAACAAAGGTCAGGGCGACGCCAAGTGGGGGCCATTCTGGTTGGACACCATCAACAATCTTCTGCATTTTCACCGCATAACCTACCAGGCTGTTCGAGAAGCCGATCCCACCGGCAATTCCAAAGTCGTCTCCAGCGGCGCGGTGCTGTGGGACCTTTATGCCGATTTTCCCGATTGGCCCGAATTCGACCCCACTGACCGCAACAGCAACATCCAGAAACGCCTGAACGGAGAAAACTACAGGGGGAGTACATACACAGCAGGCTGGGACAGTCTCAAGAAAATGTTGGACAGTTTTGGAGATGATGCCGATGGCATCGAATGCGATTATGTCGGTTGGCATCCCCATTTCAGTTGGCGGGTCATCGATCAGGAGTTTGCTCTCATCCACGCCCACGCCGGTGACAAGCCCATCTACGTCGACGATATGTGGATGAACCTTTTTGCCAGTGGCTATTTTCGACCATACCTCGGGAATGTTCCCGGCGCGGCGCAATTCAACGCGCCGGCCAATGCGTTCGCCGGTACGGATTGGGTGAAGAGGATCAACGGTGATTTCCCCAATCCGCTCTTCACAACGATCAATCCTTATGACGAACTTAATCAAGAATTGAGTAATGGCAATTTGGCAGTTCTGGATTGGTACTACGCCAATGGCGCCCGGCGCTTGGTGAAGTCTCTTGCCTCCGCCTTTGGCGAAGGCGCCGTTGTGGCATGTTTCTCCGGCTCCAACGATATTTCGAAAGATATGCCTATTTGGGGCCCATTAGTCGGTCGCGGAACGGCGCTCGGCTGGATCAATCTCACCGGCACCCGGGAAGAAGACTACCTCGAAAAACCGCAATACTACACCTACAAACTCCTTGCCGAAAAGCTGCACGATTTCACTAGAGCGGCTGAAATTCGGGTAAGTTCCGACCCGCGCACGCGAGCTTATGAATTTGACCGCCCGGGTCGCGGTCCGGTCTATGTCCTTTGGAGTGAAACGGGCGAAGCCCCGCCGGATCTCAATTACCGTAATCCATCCGGTGAAACCGTTACTCTTAAAGTAGCGAATGACGCAAATGAACTAATATTAACACACATTATCACAGACACGGTGAACACCGAGCCTGACGTGGAGATAATTCCTACGCAGAACGGTCTGCTCACCATTCAATTAGGCTACCAGCCAATCTTTTTGGAGGGAGATTTTCTTGTCGATGTGAAATCCCACTCACAGTCATCGATACCATCTTCTTTCGAGCTTGCGCAGAATTATCCCAACCCGTTTAATCCGGCGACGACCATCGAGTACCGCTTGCCCAGAGCAGCTCACGTAACTTTGAGAATATACAATCTAATGGGCCAGGAGGTGCAGACTTTGGCGCATGAAGAACATCAGCCTGGAGTTTACAAAATTGAGTGGGATGGATCAAACCAGCACGGCCAAGCTGTTGCCACAGGTTTGTATGTGGTTCGGATGGTAGCGGGCGATTTTACTAAAAGCAAAAAAATATTGCTACTAAGATAGTTACACATCTTAAGCGAGAGGTATCAAGTTGGAGAAAGGAGGATAAAATGAAGAACAAAATTCTTTTGGTACCGTTGGTAGTGTTTATGTACAACTTTATTCCAACTTTACTTTGGTCCCAGTTTGATTGGGAGCCTTACGAAAACAACCCGGTGATCGATGAGAACTTCGATCCTACTTCTGAAATTATCTTTCGACCTTCTGTTATTTTTGATGGCGTGACATATCACATGTGGTATGGCAAATCAGAGGAGGGTATGGTGGAAACCATGGGGTATGCTACCTCGCCAGACGGAATTGATTGGACATTAATAGATGCTCATGTCATTGAACCCTCTTCAGATCCTAATCGTTTTGATAGTGAAGACGCCAGCCAGGGTTGGGTTATTGCGGATGGCGACACCTTTAAGATGTGGTACTGGGGCAATGGCCCTAACATTGGCAATATCGGCTATGCCTGGTCAATTGATGCCGTCAACTGGACAAAAGTCAATGGTCCAGGAATGGACGGCAGTGTTTATGACCGGAATATGGATGGTGGAACGGCATTAGCTCTGGTAACTCCGTGTGTGGTAAAAGATGGTGACATTTATCATATGTGGTACTCACGAGTTCTGGGTTTTACCTTTACGTTCATTAACCGTATTGCTTATGCCAGGTCTTCTGATGGAATTAACTGGACGAACGTTCCGGGAACCGGCACCGACGGCGCAGTACTGGATTGGGGCGAGCCCGGCAATTTTGACGCAGCGACCGTAACCTTCCCCGCGGTTATAAAAGAGGAAGAAAGATTCATTATGTGGTATGGAGGAGAAGCCGATCCGAATACACGCGGTTTGGGATGTGCAACATCGACTGATGGAATCAATTGGACTCGAATAAGCGGTAATGGTCCAAAAGGCGCATGCTTCGAAGCTGGTTTGCCTTCAGTTATCAAACAAGATGGAGTTTATAAAATGTGGTATGGCATAGGTGGAATTAGTGATATTGTCAACTATGCAACTTCCGGAACTGCAAATGATGTTGAAGATTTGGGCAACAGGAACCTTCCGATCAATTTCGTTCTGGAGCAAAACTATCCCAATCCGTTCAATCCGGCAACCTCAATCGTATTTCAGGTTCCCACACCCAGCGAAGTGAGCATCAAGATTTATAACCTGCTTGGTCAGGAAATTCGCAGTTTAGTGGAGAAGAATCTTGAAGCCGGTTTACACCAGGTCGTATGGGATGGACTGGATTATATGGGAAAAACGGCACCAACTGGAATGTATCTGGTCCACATGAAGGCGGATGACTATGTGAACACTAAAAAGTGCTTACTTTTGAGATAATCTGGAATTTATTAGCAGTAAAAAGAAAAAATGTCTCATAGAAAGGACGACCAAAATGGGCAAAACGCGATTGTTGTATTCTGTGCTATTTAGTTTGCTTCTCCCCTTAGCGTTTTCAATCGTGGGTTTTAGTAATCGTAATGTGGGAGAGCCAGTCTTCTATTCCGGCACATTACATAAGGATGGGCAGATTACCTGGGACGGGCAACCACGCCTGTACTATTACTACGAGCCGGACGATCCGGGATCTTCAACACGGCCATTGGTTATTCTTCTACATGGCGGTGGGGGAAACATCGAATCTTTTCTTGGGCTGGATGGTAAAAAGGCTCCTTTTAAAATATGGCTCGATATTGCAGACGAAGAAAAACTATATCTTGCCATTCCACAGGGATATGACAAAAGTTGGAATGACTGTCGCGGGGATTGCCAAACCTGCAGTGCAGAGGATGATGTCGGTTTTTTGAGTGAGATGATAAATCAGTTAATGAATAAGTATGAGATAGATACCACCAGAATTTACGCAACGGGAGAATCAAACGGCGGGAATATGAGTTACCGCCTAGCCATGGAACTCTCTCACCGAATTGCGGCCGTGGGTGTTGTTATTGCAGCTTTTCCGGCGCAAAATGAATGTACCGGGCCGGTCAACCCCGTTTCTGTACTCATCATGAACGGAACAGATGACCCAATATGTCCCTGGGAAGGCGGGCAGTATTCCTTTGAAGACCGCGGAACAGTTCTTTCGGCTTATGAATCCGTTAATTTCTGGGTTAGCCATAATGACTGCGATACGATACCGCAATATCATGACTTCCCCGATCTTACAGCGGAAGATAGTTCAACTGTAAGGCTGGAAAAATACCACAATGGCGTTGAAGGCACGGAAGTCTATCTTTATCGCATTGACGGCGGTGGGCATGCCTCTCCGAGCATTGCAGAGCATTATGCCTACTTGTGGTTAGCAATTGTAGGCAATCAGAATTATGACATAGAAATGGCCCGTGAAATTTGGAATTTCTTCAAGCGACACACGCTAATTACCGCTGTAAGCAATTATTCTGATAATTTACCGGGTAGAGCATTTCAATTATTGCAAAACTATCCTAACCCGTTTAACCCGAGTACGACAATCCAATATCAAGTGCCAAAGACAAGTCAGGTAACGCTCACAATCTACAACCTTTTGGGCCACAAGGTGCAAACTTTGGTGGACGAAGTCAAGCAGCCCGGGCTTTACAAGATTGAGTGGCATGGGAAGAATCGTCATGGTCTCGATGTCAGCTCGGCATTGTATGTGGTTCGGATGATAGCGGGTGAATTTACAAAGAGTAAAAAAATAGTACTATTAAAGTAGTTGCCACTGAAGAACTTTTGAAATTTTTTAGGAGTAAGGTACGATAATAAATGGAGAAATATAGATGGCCGCATTTTCAGAAACCATGAAAGAAAAATCGAAACCAGTTTGGCAAGCCATATTAAACCATCCTTTTGTAAAAGGCATCGGCGAGGGAACCTTGGCGCTGGACAAGTATGAATTTTATTTAAAGCAAGACTATCTCTATCTTGTAGACTTCAGTAGAGTGTTTGCTCTGGCGTCGGCAAAGGCACGGCAGCTTGACGATATGGGATACTTTGCCAAGCTACTCGACTTGACTCTCAATACAGAAATGGATTTGCACAGACGAACCTGTGCAGAATTTGGCATATCTTCAGAAGAGCTGGAAAGAACCGAGCCAACCCTGGTGACGCTTGCCTATACCAGTTTTTTGGTGAAGACCTGTTATGAGGAGCCTTTGGCTGGCATAATTGCTGTACTGCTACCGTGTGCCTGGGGCTACGCCGATATTGCTCAGCATCTCAAAAAACAAGGCCTTCCAGAAGTATCCCATTATCGTGATTGGATTGAAACATACGCGTCTGAGGAATTCGCGGAATGGGCCAGATGGCTTAAGGATAAAATGGATGCCTATGCTGAAGAGGCGTCAGATTTAGAAAAAGACCATTGGTACCGTCTTTATTTGCAGAGCACAAGATTTGAGCTGATGTTTTTTGAGATGAGTTATAAGAAAGAATTTGGGGATATGAACAGGGACTTCAAATTTCGCCCTCAGAAATAGAACTCCCACAGAAATGATCCTTTTTCATATTTAATTCTGTGGGATTTCTAATTCAGTGGGTGGAAATATTGTTCATGTTCAAGCGGTTAAATTCTTACTTTTATTTTGATTATTTTGTCATCAATGATTTTGGCAAACAAAGATTCCCTGTGCATTCTTAGCACCTACTCAGCTCCCTTCTCGGTTCATTTTATCAACATTCGTAGTTTAATATTCAGGAACTTCAAAGTTATTGTACGGCAAACCTTGTAAAAATTATTTTGCTCCAAAATAAGGCTTGATTTTAACTGGAGAATTGGGTATATTTTTTTCATGAATTTGGGCGCATTCGTCTAGTGGCCTAGGACGCCGGCCTCTCACGTCGGTAACACGGGTTCGACTCCCGTATGCGCCACAGTTTGCGCCCGTAGCTCAATTGGATAGAGCGCTTGGCTACGGACCAAGAGGTTGGGGGTTCGAGTCCTCCCGGGCGTACCAATTTCAATCGCATATTGATTATTGTCTATTGTTTATTGAAAATCGATGATCGACAATTCGCAAGGTACGAAATAAATACTAATGGATTCTGAAGGACATAAGAGAAAAATCAAGCATTTGCTTCTTTTTGAAGAGGCCAATGAACTGACTGTAATTTTCGTAGCGTCTGGAAAAACAGCACCAAAAGAACGTCTAATTGTCAGTAACCAATAATTAATCGTCAATAATAAATATGGCCTCTCACGAAACCTGGATGGAACAAGCTTTCAGCGAGGCCGAGAAAGCATTTGAAAAAGAAGAGGTTCCCATCGGGGCGGTCATTGTGGCTGGGGAGCGGATTGTCGGGCGGGGACATAATATGGTTGAGTCGTTACAAGACCCTACCGCCCATGCAGAAATGATTGCTATGACCGCGGCGGCCAATTCACTTAATTCCTGGCGACTTGAAAATACCGTTCTTTATGTTACGAAAGAGCCCTGTCCCATGTGTGCAGGGGCCATTTATTTGGCAAGAATTCCGCAGGTAGTTTATGGCGTAAGCGATGCTCGTATGGGTGCCTGTGGAAGCCTGCTGAATATTGTGCAGAATTCGAAGCTGTGCTCCAACATTACCGTTACCGTTGGTGTTTTAGAATCGAAATGTTTGGGGATTCTTCAGGCGTTCTTTGAAAAATTGCGAGACAAGGATTAGGAGAGGTGACCGAGAGGCCGAAGGTGCACGACTGGAAATCGTGTGAGGGGCCAAAAGCTTCCTCCCAGGGTTCGAATCCCTGCCTCTCCGCTTTTTATTGATTATTGTTGATTGATTATTGATTATTGGTTAGAGGCGAGATTGCGATTGAAGAGTCATAATTTAGAAAACCGTTTGCAGATTTGCGTACCACCGTTCAATTATCAATAGACAATAAGCAATAGCCAATTAACCGGAGAGGTGCCGGAGTCTGGTTTATCGGGGCGGTCTCGAAAACCGTTGTGGCCTTGTGTCACCGGGGGTTCGAATCCCTCCCTCTCCGCTTTTAATTGATTATTGTTGATTGATTATTGACTATTGGTTAGAACCCAGATTGAGATTAAAGAGTGATAATTTAGAAAACTGTTTGCAGATTTGCGTACCACCGTTCAATAATCAATAGTCAATAATCAATTGGCTCGGGGCCGTAGCTCAGATGGGAGAGCGTCGCGTTCGCAATGCGAAGGTCGTGGGTTCGATCCCCATCGGCTCCACAAAGGCTGTGCTAGATGGGGAGTTAGCGGTGCCCTATTGCCTGCAATCCGCTATAGCAGGGTCGAATTCCCATCCGAGGCTTGCTCCCCCGCGAATCCGAGTTCAGTAAGTGATGTTGATGGTCCAAGTCCTTCGCAATAAAGTGGTGCCCAACCCCGTCAGGACCGGGAGGTAGCAGCGGTAAGCATGAGCTTTATGTGCCGAAGAGATACTTGGCCGGAGTCGGCTGCTGGAGTCGATCAAGGGAAGGAAAGGTCGGAGGTGGGTGCACAGCCGTTTTAATTAAGATGGTGGAATAAGTATTTGTGTGAATCCATTTACGCAGCTATTTCTAAATAACGATCAAATTCAGGAGGGTCTTACGGATGTCCTACATGGTTTTGGCTAGAAAGTGGCGACCTATGAAATTTAAAGATGTGGTTGCTCAAAATCATGTTACCATTACCTTAGAAAACGCTATAATACAAAATCGATTGGCCGCTGCTTATCTTTTTTCAGGGCCAAGGGGTGTAGGAAAAACCACCACAGCCAGAATTTTTGCCAAAGCCATTAATTGTCAAGACGGCCCCACGCCAACACCCTGCAATGCATGTTCGAACTGTAAAGAAATAACTGAGAGCCGCAGCTTAGACGTATTTGAAATAGACGGGGCTTCCAATCGCGGAATCGATGAAGTGCGAAATCTAAGAGAAAATGTGAGATATGCCCCCTCAAAAGGCAAACATAAGATTTATATCATTGACGAAGTACATATGTTGACTACGGAAGCATTTAATGCGTTACTAAAGACTTTAGAAGAACCACCGAGAAAAGTGCTTTTTATTTTTGCAACGACTGAACCGCACAAAGTTCCAGCCACAATTCTGTCTCGCTGTCAGCGTTATGATTTCCGAAGGATACCTCTCGGTGAAATTGTCCAACAACTGCAACATATTTGTGATGCTGAAGGCATCACTATTGATGAGGAGTCGCTCTATCTCATAGCGAAAAAATCAGAGGGGAGTATGCGAGATAGCCAGAGCCTTTTGGATCAAGTGGTTTCCTTCTGTGGCCAAAATGTGAGAATAGAAGACCTTTCAAAGCTTTTGGGTATCATAGACCATGAGCTGTTTTTTGAATGCAGCGATTGTATTGCCAATAAAGATATAACTGCAGGCCTCCAACTCGTTGACAAAATTTTTATTCAAGGATTTGACATGGGGGAGTTTTTAAGTGGATTGACAGAACATTTTAGAAATTTATTAGTTGTGAAAGCTACTCAAAGCTTGGACCATCTTGAAGGTTTAGAGAGTTACGGGTCTAAATATGAAGAAGCGGCCAAGTCCTTTGCTGATACGGATTTGCTTCGGCTTATTCAATTGGCTTCCGAGGCCGGCTACCAGATCAAGCGTAGCTCTAATCCAAAACTGAGTTTGGAAATGCTGGTAATGAAAATGATTAAGATGGACAAAAGTGTAGAGTTGGGAGAGCTTCTCACTAAAATTAATTATCTAAGAAATTTCGCCAATCCAGATTTGAGTCATTCCGTAGAGCCATCATCTAGGAAAAAAAAATATGAATCCATCACTATAAAACAAATTAGTAATGTTGTTAATGATAATAACCCAGAACATAAAACCAAAACAAATGAATCGATTCCGAAAGAGAATAACCTATCGCATGAGCCTGTCGATGCCTCGTTAGAGATTATTAAAAGTCATTGGCCAGAAATAATTCAAGAAGTGAAGAATAAAAAGATGCATCTGGGGTCATTTCTGACTGAAGGGTATCCCACTTTGCTCGAAGATAGAACCTTAGAAATTTCCTTTGGAAAAGAAAATGGATTTCACATAAACACCATAAATCGAAATCGACGTGTCATTGAAGATATCATTTTTAGTCTGACAGGATTAAGACTGCGGATACAATGCAAGAAGAACGAGAGCGAAGAATTTAAGCAGATTCTATCGAAACACAAACCCGCTAGTAAAAAACAAGTGGAGGCAGACCAAAATAGTATGTTAGAAATACCGATGGTCAAAAAAATCATAGATGCATTTGATGGTGAGATAGTTCAATAGAAGCTCGGCATGTTACTTAAAAGGAGAAACTTATGGCGAAGCCAGGCATGGGAGATATTCTAAAGCAAGCCCAGAAGATTCAAGAGAAAATACAGAAGGTTCAGGACGAACTGAGCGATTTGAAAGTTGAAGGAAGCGCGGGGGGAGGAATGGTTACAGCCGTAGCCAATGGTAAGCAAGAGATATTGGAACTTCACATAGACAAGCAAGTGGTGGACCCTGAAGATATTGAAATGTTAGAAGACTTAGTAGTAGCCGCCGTAAATCAGGCTCTTGAGAAGGCGCAAGAAATGGCAAACCAGGAAATGGGTAAAGCGGCCGGGGGCCTCCTTGGTAATTTACCACCTGGATTTAAGATACCCGGGTTGTAGAATCCTTTTATGATTATTAACTTCAATTCATCAAGTTGAAATCATGCAATATCCTTCTGTATCGGTGGAAAAAGCAATCTCAGAGCTGACCAAGCTCCCCGGAATCGGCAGAAAATCGGCCCAGAGACTAGTTTTCTATCTGTTGAAATCATCAAAATATGAAGTTCAAAGTCTGGCCGAGGCCTTAATCGCGATTAAAGAAAAAGTTAGTTTTTGTTCCGTTTGTTTTAATATCACTGAAAACGACCCTTGTTACATTTGTAGTGGCGATCAGAGGGAACGAGGTATTCTGTGCGTGGTTGAAGAAGCTAATGATGTACTGGCGTTGGAAAAAACTGGCGAATATAAAGGGTTATATCACGTCTTAGGTGGCGCTCTTTCACCTTTAGAGGGTATTGGCCCAGAAGATTTGCATATCAAAGAACTGATGTCCCGCCTAAATGGTTCGATTGATGAAGTGATTATCGCGACGAATCCAAACGCAGAGGGCGAAGCGACTGCTCTTTATTTAGAGAAACTGATTAAGCCTTTGAATATTAAAGTCACTCGTATTGCCCGGGGGATACCGGTTGGCGGTGATCTGGAATATGCGGATGAGATTACTTTGACGCGTGCTTTAGAAGGAAGAGTCACTCTATAATGGAATAATCGGGAAGCAGGAGGCTTGCATCATAACCAATTAAATAGAGAGGCTTCCCATGTCGTTGCCCAATCAATTAACGGTTCTCAGAATAATATTGACTCCGCTGTTTGCGGTGCTGTTAGTTTTTGAGAATCTCTTTCTTAAATATTTGTCTTTTATCATATTTGCTCTGGCTTCTCTAACCGACTGGTACGACGGTTATTTTGCCCGCAAACATGGGAGTATAACGAGCGCCGGAAAATATTTGGACCCCCTTGCCGATAAATTATTAATATCCACAGCTTTTGGAGTTTTCGCATATCTTGGATATGTCCCACTTTGGATGTTTGTTGTAATTGCGCTCAGAGATATTTTGATTACTGGGCTCAGATCCTATGCGATTTCAAGAGGTAAGCTGTTTGCCACCAGCATTTGGGCCAAATGGAAAACCGCCACTCAGATGTTCGCTATCTATTGTTTATTTATCTGGATGATTGCCGAAAGTAGATATTCAAAGGAAGTAGCGACTCCTGCATTGTTGACAAGATTTAAAGAGTGGGATTTAATGGGTAAATTAATGTTAATTGTAACCATTTACACGGTTACGACCGGAGTTAGTTATCTGTATGAAAATAGACAACACCTCAAAAGTCTGGCGGTGGCTTTTTATCGAGTGTTTGTGCCCACCGACGTTCGTTAGATGAGTCTGGTTCCTCGGATCATTGCAACCGGTTTTTTTGTTGGCTATGCCCCGTTTGCTCCCGGTACTGTGGGTAGTCTTTTGGGGCTTTTCTTATATTGGG
>JBHIAW010000064.1:0-14733 GCA_046758765.1 bacterium | reverse complement strand
GTCCAAAGCTCTTTGGACTCATAAATACTTTTGGTGTACGTCAAAACTCCCTGCGTGCCCCAGTCCGGATCCGATTGCACTACGCGACCATGCCAGATCAAGCATTGGCATTTTTTATAAACGAGCCATATCATATTGGCCCATGTCCACGCGGATATATTTAGCTAAAAATGGATGAACTTTTTCTAATTCTTTGTATACTTGCTGAGCAATCTTGCGATATGAAATATGTCCCTCTTTAGATGACCTCAACGAAATGAAATGATGCAATTCTCTTAGATTCCAAGTAAATAAAACTCGCTTTCGGTACGCCAAAGGCAACACATATTGAGCCTCATAAGGATATTTTGGAGAGACCATTTCATGGAGTCTTGCTGAACGTTCCATACATTCATCATATTCAGACTGGTAACCAAAGTCAATGATTTCTGATGGCGTACTGTATCCATAGCTGGTGGTTAAGAGCTGAGGGGTCTGCGTGGCCATCCGGTGCCGCTGCACATCCCTAAAAGCGCCGAAATCAATGACAATATCAAACGTGTAGTAAATATGTTCCAAGGCCCTTAAAGGTTGATCCCATTTCCCTCGACGCTTTAAATAGTCGTCTATGATTCTTTGTTTTTCTTCAGTAGACAACGAATTGATTCTTTGTCTGACTGCTTCGTAGGAATTTTGCGCATAACCAAACAAGATGGCGGCCGCCAACTGATCCTCCGCATCCTCGACATATCGAACTAACCTGACTTGATTGTCTTTTATTCCATCTTCGCGACCATTCAACAGTTTTGCCCCGGTCCTTCGGAGGGACTTCTCCGTTTCGACCTTGTATTCATTGTAATCAGCGTATTTAATCAAGGTAGGAATGACTGTTAAGGCCTCTTCTTTAATGAGTTTGGCGGTCCGCTGAACCTCGGTTAATGGATCAGACAGCATCTTGATCAACAAATATTCTAATGCTCTTCCGTTAATCGTCATGCCAATGTTGGTATAAGTGGCCGCAGGTAAAATATAGCGAAGAATATCACAGGACTTTGCTTTACAGGCCGCATTGTAGCCTCCGTCGGTCATGTCAGCAGGCTTGGGAACCTGCTTTTTGATTTTTTCAATAAGAGTTTCTGTCAATTGGATATAAGTTCGGAAAAGATGCTGCATGGTCTTTTCAAATTCACGTCTAAACTCCGAATTGATTAATTCCGGAGGCTTATAATAGTGGTTTTCTCCAAATATAACATATCGCGTCGATTTTTCTGTGTAAGAGGCCAAACGCATGTCTTCTATGATCTTGCTGGCAATAATCGAGACATCTTCGATGGCTATGTGTGCAACAGCATGTTCTGCAACCGAAGCATGACCGTAACCAACCACCCATCTCTTGTGAAATTGCCGTGCCTTTTCCCGGGCTAAAGCGAGCTCGTGCTCCCCCCTATTCGTTTCCACGAATTCCTCTGTTAAATCGATCTGCTGGTCTTGTATCAACTTAAGAAGATTATGACGTAAATTATCTTTGCTCCGGCTGTAATAAGCAAAAAGTACCGCTACCACTTCTTCTGGCAAATTCTTAAGAACAAAAATAGGTTTGTCCGTGTTTGAAACGTACGGTTGCAGAATTGCGATTTCTTCTTTTGTTAATTTTTCGGTCATTTACCAAAAATATCCTAAAATTAATTAACTACGAAAGAATCTTTTGGGATGTTATCGGCATTTTCGTTAGGATTAACTCATCTAAGTCTAATTTTTTACCAGCATTATCAATATCAATTCCAACAATATTGCCCTGAGCATCGTAATCTAAAACAACACCTTCAGAAATTTCCCGGCTGTCCACACTGAGTTTCTCCGACAAGTCAATGTATAATGAATCTGTTTCTGGGTAGTATGTTAATTTCATGTCTTAAAACTCCTATCTGGAATCTACAATGCCTCTGCCACCAGCTCAGCGATGTCCTTTACATCAATCTCCTCTTCTTTTCCTTTGGCCTTGCGCGCATCATCGAGCATGATGTTGCAAAAAGGACACGCCGTTGCCGCCAGTTCGGCTTTGGATTCTTCCACATCGCCAAAACGCACCAAATTTACCCGCTTGTCCGGGTCTTCATCCATCCACATGATGCCGCCACCCGCGCCACAGCACAGCCCCTTTTCTCGGGAACGCTTCATTTCAACGACTCCATCCGAAGCCACAGAACTTACAACCGAACGTGGGGCATCATAAATGCCGTTATGCCGACCAAGATAACACGCATCATGGTAAGTAACTCTCTTATTCAAATTTTTCTTGGGCTTGATTTTGCCATTCTCGATCAGTTCAGAAATCAACTCCGAGTGATGAATCACTTCAAAGTCACCGTTAAACTGTTTATACTCATTGCCAATTGCATTAAAGCAGTGGGGGCAGGTAGTAATGATCTTTTTGAATTTATATTTTTTTAGCGTTTCAATATTTCCTTCGGCCAACATTTGGAATAAATATTCTTGTCCGAGTCGCCGGGCAGAGTCGCCTGTGCATTTTTCTTCTAACCCCAGAATCGCAAAATCAACGCCCGCGGTTTTTAAGATTCTAACCAGCGATTTCGCTACATTTTGATTCTTAGCATCCAGCGCAGCCGCACAACCTACCCAGTATAAATACTCAACTTCCTTCTTTTCGCTCATGATTGGAACATCTAAGCCTTCATACCATTTTGTACGATTTTGATGGGGAAGCCCCCAGGGATTGCCGATGTTTTCCATATTTTCGAGCGTTTTTGCAACCTCTGGTGAAACCTTGGCCTGATCCATGACCAAGTAACGCCGCATATCTTGAAGATCATCCACATGTTCTATAAAAACCGGGCAGTTTTCCACGCATCCTAAACAGGTAGTGCAGGCCCAAATGACCTCCTCCGTAACTACGTCACCAATCAGGTTCTTACCGTTTGGATCTTCTCTGCCAGCAACCAGCAAAGGGCCTTTCTGGTTTAAATATTCCTTAAGATCGTGAATTAAGAGAGCAGGATTTAATTCCTTGCCAGAATGATAGGCCGGGCAATTATCCTGACAGCGACCGCATTCGGTGCAGGCGTAAAGGTCTAAGAGCTGGGGCCAGGTAAAATCCTCAATCTTATCCACGCCTAAAGAAATATCCTCCGATTCAAAATCTACTTGCTCAAAGTCAATTTTTTTCAACACTCCGCGCTTTCTGTCTTTAGCATTTCGCCGTAGTAGTATATTGGGTAAAGCTCCAATTAGATGCACGTGTTTTGAATGAGGGATGTAGGCTAAAAAAACTAAAATTATCAAATTGTGAATCCACCAAGCGAAGTGATAGCCAAAAGGCATCGTACTGTTAGGCTCTGCGCCCACAAAACTGGCGAACAACTGAGAGATGGGTGTAAAACCGGCTGGGGCACCCTCATAATTGATAATATAACCATTGGTAAAAAACATGGAAAGCATCAGAGCTAATATCATACCTAATATCAAGCCGGCATCAAATTTTGCAGCAAAATCCTTCCTTAGCCGATCGGGTTGAACAATATAACGTCGAACAACGGCGATAATAATGGCAACGCAAACAGCCAATCCCAAAAAATCAAAGCAGGTGGTCAACGCCGCCTCAATTTTTGTACCTAGAATCTGCCCCCAACGAAATTCTGGGACATAACCTCGAACAAACATCTCTATTGTGGCCATTCCCAAGACCAGAAATCCCCAGAATATGAAAAAATGGCCCCATCCTGAAAGCTCGCGAACTACAGGCTTTTGTCCAAAAAAGTTACTGATAACAGATGTGATTCGCCATCCCCAATAATCAATGGGATCGTAGGAGGATCGACCTAACCTTACGAATCGATATATCCGAAAGACACTCCAGAAAAAAAATCCAACGGATACTAAGATCAGTACGGTTAATATTATTTCCTTGAATTGCATAATACCGATTCCATTCCGTAATGATTAGTTTAATAAACAAATAGCGCCAGCCAATTCACTCCGGCTCGCGCTAATTCTTTTAGAAAGTTGCAACTTATCGATCAACACAGCCAAGAACAATATCAATACTACCGACAATGAGCACCAAGTCAGCCACCATTGCTCCCCGAGATATGTCATCAATGACACTGAGATTGCAGAAACAAGGAGACCGCGCCTTGACCCTGTATGGTACATCGGAGCCATCGCTGCGAATTAAGTAGCCCAACTCACCTCGAGGAGTTTCAGTTCTTACATAGGCTTCGGCCCCTGCAGGTGGCCTAATTCTACGGGGGATGGCAGATTTTACATCTTGATCCTTATAGGCTTCCAAGCCCTCTAAGGCTTGCCTAATAATTTTCACTGACTGATTGATCTCTTCAATTCGAACTAAATAGCGGTCCAAAACCGAACCGAGCGGCCCAAATTCACCTGTCCCGACAGGTATGTCAAATTCAAATTTGTCATAATAGGAATAAGGTTCTGCTTTTCGAATATCCCATTTAACACCCGAACCCCTTAGAACAGGTCCGGTACAACCATAACTTATAGCGACATCGGCTGGCAGAACGCCCACGTGGGCCGTTCGCTCGATAAAAATATGGTTCTTGGTTAAGAGTTTATTGAACTCATCCATCTTAGGTTCGAAGTAATCAGTAAATTCACTCACCTTTTCAGGCCATCCTTCGGGCATGTCTCTTGCTAATCCCCCAACCCAAATGTAGTTGTAAAGCATGCGCGCGCCTGACATCCACTCCAGCAAATCTAGTATTCTTTCTCGATCTCTAAAGGCCCAAAGAAAGGGTGTGAAGGCCCCGACATCTAAGCCAAATGTACCAATTGCTACTAAGTGGCTCGCAATCCGATTTAGTTCACAACAGAGCACACGCAAATATTCAACTTTTTCAGGAAGGTCTGTCAGACCAATCAGTTTTTCAACGGCTATGGCGTAAGCCAAATCCTGATTCATTGAAGCCAGATAATCTATTCGATCGCAGAACGGAATGACCTCATTGTAACCGATATTTTCTGCATGTTTCTCAAAATTTCTATGTAAATATCCGATATGCGGAGTAACCTTTTTAACAACTTCGCCATCGAGCACTAATTCCAGTCGAAGTACACCATGGGTGCTTGGATGCTGCGGCCCCATGTTCACCACCATTTCGTCGCCGTGGTAAGACTCGATTTCCAGCTTCTTCATGGCATCATCATAATAGCGGCCAGCCGAATGATCCATATCGACGATCATGGAGCCTTCGTCTTCGAAAAGGTAACGCTTTTTCTTAAATAGGTTTCCGAACATACTCGTTAATTCCTCTGAGATTTGAAATTTATGATTTGTGAATTAGAGGTATAAGGGAATAAGGTATAAGGAAATAGGGACAACTTGTGCTGACTTCCTACAACTTATACCCTACACCCTATACCCTATACCTTCTTCATCAATCAACTTACAGCCACAGCCTCCTTTTCCGGCCTAACTTTTCCCGCGGCGGCTTCTTTGGCTTTGGCCTTTGCCATTTCTTGTCGTTCTTCCCTTGCAATTAAGGCTTGAGCTTCTTCAGGGGAATATTTGGAAAAATGGTAAATGCCATTATCCCGACTATAGACACTATTTTCATAGGAGTCTGTCATGTATAAGCATTCCGTAGGACATACGGTCACACAAAAATCGCAATAGCAGCATTTAAACATATCAATATCAAAGCGAATGACGTGCTGCCGAATGGGATTTCCCATGGAAGCCTTCCCTAAGTCTTCATCGGGAAGAGCCTTAACTGTGTCAATGTAAATACAGTCTACCGGACAAACACGCGCGCACTTATAGCATCCTATGCAGTCATCAACATTGTTGAACAAAATTCCCCGTGCATTAGCGGGCAGTTGCCACTTCTCATCTGGGTATTGCAAAGTAATCGAAGGCCGCATAAGCGCCTTCCAGGTTTGAGCCATACCAATGGATATGGTTACCAGTGCTCGATAAATATTCTTAAAATAACTTAACATGAGATTATTCCTTTTCTTTGCCTGCTTTTTTGTTCCCGTTTTCATTCAATGCCAGTAAGTCAGGCACCTTGCTTTCGAATTTGAAGACAAAATGACCACGTTCAGGGTTCCTTTGTAGTGCTTCGTATTTTCCCCAGTCTTCTTGATATGGTACTCGAATGCCATGATAGAATTCCTGAACAACATAATCTTTTCGCAGTGGGTAGCCCTCCCAGTCGTCCGGGCAAAGTATGCGTCGTAAGTCCCTGTGACCTTCAAAATGAATACCGAATAAATCGAACGCTTCCCTTTCATGCCAATCTGCCGTACGCCAGATGGTTTCCACAGACGGAACTTCTGGATTTTCTCTGGGCAGGTCCACTCGAAGGGTTATTCTATGTTTGTGTTTCATAGAATAGAGGCTATAAACCACGCCCACGTCACTGCCGGCTCCATAATCCATTCCGCTTAAGCACATAAGACAATCAAAAGCTAAGTCTTTGTTGTCTCGTAAGAATTTCGCAATTTCAAAAGTATTTTCGGGCTTAATTTTTATCCACGGATCCAGAGCCTCACCATTAAATTCAACAATAACATCGCCAAATTGCTCTTGTAATTTTTTATGAACTTCTTCCGGTGTCATACATTTGCCCTTTCTTGCAATTTTCGTTTAATCATACTTTCTTTACGAATTTTTTCCTGCAGCTTTATTACTCCATCTAACAAAGTTTCTGGTCTCGGAGGACAACCCGTTACGTAGACGTCAACAGGGACAATCAAATCAACGCCTTTTAACACATGATAGCCGTGCTGCCAGTAAGGTCCTCCACAAGTGGCACAGCTTCCCATTGAAATAACATACTTGGGTTCTGGCATCTGGTCGTACAGTCGTTTGATTCTTTCAGCCATCTTGATGGTCACGGTACCAGCAACAATCATGAGGTCGGTTTGTCTGGGGCTGGGCCGCATGACGCCTGCGCCGAAGCGGTCTAAATCGTACCGCGAAGCTGCAGTGGCCATCATTTCAATAGCACAACAGGCTAAACCAAAGGTCATGGGCCACAACGAGGAGAGCCTTGCCCAGCTCAATATTCTATCTATAGAAGTAATGATGACATTGTCACCATATTGGCCTTCTTCCAAAATTTTCTTTTCTTCATCAACGAAAGGCTGTTTGACTTTTGGCATATTGTTATCTCCTATGTATTGACGTGTTCAGTGTTTGTGAAGTCTGCGTAAACCATTTTCAGTAATCGTAAGTTTCCCACTAACGGAAAGTTCGCCGAATCACAGGCAACCATTTCCTTTTACAAAATATGCTACTCATCTGGATGTTTGAGAAGAATTTTGTTCTCAAATTCTCTGAATTCTATAGCGAGTTGCTCAAATAGATCTAAACGACCTAGGATAAACGGTATTTCCTCGATTAAAGCCCATCCAATACGCGCTGATATTTCAACCTCTTCCATTCGCAACCTGACCTGACTAAGCACATAAGGAACACTTCCCTCTCCTATGCCTTGAATTTCACTCCGAGTTGCGACATCAAGCTCTAACCCAATGATTTCTCCAAGCGAGTATGGAATCATGGAAATGTCAGCGCCAGAATCAAGAAGCATGAAAACTTTTATCTTCCGCTTTGGGCCAATGACTGTAACAGGGACAACTGGTTTTAGAATTTGACCAAATTTTGATGAGGACACTTTTTTGAATGAAAATTCGATCATACTACCACTAACTTGTCCGCGTGAGGCACTTTATAAATAAACGGTTCTTTGCCTGTTTCTTCAGCTTTTTTCAAGACTTCCTTGAGATCCTTGCCATGTGCTACTAAAGAGTCCCCGACTATTCCGATATACTCACCACCATACTGAGTCTCCACTTCTGGATGAGATAACAGCCAATTATACTCCTTATTGGTCATAATTGATCTCCTTTATGCAAGAATTTCATCCAACTTGTTTTTAAATACTAAGTAATATACAAAAACTCTAATCTAAATTCAAGAAAACAAATTAAGCATTGTTTATTTAGTCTGAAACGATAAATTCTTCAGAAACAATCTCCCCTTCTTTGTTATATTTCACATAACGGTCCTGCTTTGGCTCTAAGTTCAACATAGTCTCCATGTCCAAAATCATACCGCTTCTTGTGTAATTTGAGAACTCGAGGATTCCTGTATCCATTCGAATGGCGTCTTCGGGACAGGCTTCGACACAATACCCGCAGAAAATGCACATTCCTAAATCAATATCAAAGCTTTCTGGCATTTTTTCTATTTGTGGATTGTCTAATTTCTCATCGGCGATGATGTAAATACATTTCGCAGGACACACTGTTTCGCACATCATACACGCCACGCATCGAGGTGAACCATCTTCTCGTTTTGTGAGACGATGCATGGTTCTAAGTCTGGGAAAAATCGGCCGGCGAATCTCTGGGTATTGGAACGTTACGGCGCCCGACCACTTTAGCTTTATTCCAATCAACCGTAACGTATGTGCAGTTAGGTTTCGAAAAAAATGCCTGGAGGTCAGCCAAAGCCCTTCGATGATTCCAGGTAAGTAAGTCTTTTCCCAAAGAGTTAGTGGCTTATATTTATCGTGAACATTCATAGTTTATTCAATTACTAACTAACACTACACCGCAAGGTCGACAGAAACCTCATTCTGAGCGATCCCGCCGAAGCCGGAGAGCGAAGAATCTCCAACTTCAAGGCTAACTTTGGGCTAAAGTTCAAAGATTCTTCGTCGCTTCGCTCCTCAGAATGACAGTCTTGCGCTGTAGTGCTAAGTAACCATAAGAATTATTATGCCTGTTATTACTATATTAGCTAAGGATATAGGCAATATATATTTCCATCCTAAGCGCATGACTTGGTCATATCTAAACCGCGGTAAAGTCCAGCGAATGGTCATTTGAAGCCATAGAAAAAATATGACCTTAAGAGTAAAACCGCCGACCTGAAGCAGCGCAACCGCCCAGTTTTGCAGTGGCCAGTTCCATCCCCAGGGAAAATGAAATCCGTCAGCCATTAAATACGGCACTTGCCAGCCCCCCAAAAAGAGCGTCACGGTAATAGCAGAAATCATAACTGTTTCAATGAAATCGGTCAAGAAATACATTCCAAATCCCATGCCGCTGTATTCAAGGAAATAGCCGATAATTTCAGATTCGCCTTCAGGTGGATCAAACGGAACGCGCTTGGTTTCAGCAATGCCGACCGTTAAGAACAATAGAAATCCAATTGGCTGCAGCAGAAGACCCCATCTGGGAATAAATCCGAGAAAATACCCCCCCTGCCAGCGAACAATTTCCTGAAGTTCGACAGTTTGATAAATCATCAAAGAACCAATGATAGTCACCCCTAAAGCCACTTCATAAGAAATCATTTGAGCCGAAGCCCGCAGTCCGCCAAGTAGAGCAAAGTTATTTCTGGAGGCCCAGGCGCCCAACACAACTCCGTAAACGGCCATACCAGCCACGGCAAAAAGATATAATACACCTATGTTCAAAGGCGCTAACTGCAAATTAATCGCTCTATCTCCGATATGCAAAACATCGCCAAATGGAATCACTGCAAATCCTATTAGGGCAAAAAACACCGATAAGGCCGGCGCAATAGTAAACAAAAATTTCTCAGCATTAATAGGACGAAAACTCTCTTTAGTAAACATTTTGATGGAATCGGCGAGCGGGTGGAAAAGGCCTATTATACGAAGCCCTAATATTGAAGCGCGGTTGGCGCCTATTCGGTCCTGCATCACGGCGCTTTGCTTCCGCTCAACCCAGGTCAAAAGTCCGCCAAAACTGAGGACAAATCCCAAAATAAATATCAGCTTTGCAACGGCTATACTAATATCCGTAACCATCAAGCTACTTTTGCCTCCACATCCGTCTCTGTTAACTCTTCTTGACCATTCAAGATGATGCCTTGGTCACCTATTTTCTTGTAGGTAAGTCCCCTAAAAGCTGTCACCTCTTCAGCCATGGCGATGAATACGTCTTCCGCTTCAAAATAAGGCATGGATTTCCCAAGTTTCTTAGAAAGATTTCTAAATATCATCCAATCTGGCTTGGATTCCGCAAGAGGTTCAACAGCCTTGTGGATTCGTTGGACTCTTCTGGCATAATTTGTGAACGTGCCATCTTTCTCTACAAACGTAGCGCTGGGCAATATATAATGTGCAAATTCAGACGTAGAATTGTGGTTAGTTCCCTGAAAAATGAGGAATTCGAGATTTGAAAAAGCCTTTTTAATATCCGGTACTACAAAGCCTTTCTCTAAATCATGGTGGCAAATATATAATGCCTTAAGCTTTTTCTCGGTAGCTGCTCTTAACATCTTAGTCACATTCCGCCCCCCAGAATCTTTTGCGGATAATTTCAGCCCCTTGGCTCCCTGGGTGTTTGGATTTTTGTCTGCTTTAATCAAAAAATTATCTTCATATCCTTTCTCTAAAGGCGGGACCTGAAATGCCACATCTTTCAGTTTCAAGAGCTCTCTGAAAAGCCGACGGGCAGCATATAAATCTTCGTTGGTCATTTGAGGGGAGAGAATGACACCTATGGCTTCTGAACCGTGCTTTTCCGAGATTTCTTTCATCCTTTTGGCGACTTCATCTATTGCCTCATTCCAGCCAACTTTTTGCCAAGAACCATTGTCTTTTTTCTGAGGAAAAAGAATTCGAGATGAGGCGTCTACATGAGTAAATCCATATCGTCCTTCGTCACACATCCACCACTGGTTGACGTCGGGATTATATCGGGGTTTTAAGCGCGAAATTCGGATACCACCGGCTTTATAGGGCCGCTTATCGTTGTGATGCACGTATATATTACAGCCGTTACTACAGCCGGGGCAAATAGATTTCGTTTCGCTTAAATACCAAACCCGCGTTCGAAAGCGAAAATCACGATCGGTTAAGGCGCCCACAGGACAAATGTCTATGGTATTTCCCGAATATTTGTTGTCCAACTGGCGGCCCGAATAAGGTAAAAGTTCGGCATGGTCTCCCCTATTGAAAATACCCAGTTCATGGCTCTTGCTAATTTCGTCGCAAAATCGCACACAGCGAGAGCAAAGAATACAGCGTTCTGAATCGAGCATGATATGCGGGCCAATAACCAGGGCCTTGTGCTTTTTCACCTTGTCTTCAACCATTTTGCTGTCGTAAAGCCCATGCTGCATATAGTAATTTTGCAGCCAGCACTCCCCTGCTTGATCGCAGACCGGACAATCCAGCGGATGATTGAGGAGCAAAAACTCTAGGACGGCTCGCCGCGCCTGTAGAACTTTTTCGTTGTTGGTGTGAACCACCATTCCGTCAGTAACAGGTGTGTAGCAGGCCACTTGAAGTTTAGGCATTCTTTCTATGTCCACCAAACAAATTCTGCACACACCTACAATACTAAGTCCGGGGTGGTAGCAGTAACGAGGAATTTCAATGCCCAACCTTTCAGCCGCTTGAATAACCGTAGTTCCTTTTTCGACTTCTATTTCAATTCCGTCTATGGTAATTTTAGGCATTATCAATTCCCCGGTTGGTTAAGATTCGTCAGTTTTGGACTTGTTTCAAAACTCATTAAGTCACCATATTATCTTTACTGAATATTTTGAAAAAACTGGAGCTTTGCTCACAAGCATTATATCCTCTACCTTAGCCTGTGGGTAAAGGTGCGTCGAAATCATCGCTTGTCGAAATCAAGCCTTTGTTCAATCCTGCCACTCGTTGTTTATTTTTTCGAGCAATTGGAACCAAACGTGCCAAGGGTTTTCCATTTTCCACTATGACAATTTCATTGCCCTCTACGGCAAACGACAAGATTTCCGAAAAGCGTGTTTGTATATCCTGAACAGTTACAGTTTTGGTTATCATATTAAACTCCACAGATAAACTTTTAATAAATGGAATAAAGAAAACGATTGTAACTATTCAGACCGTCATTCCCGAACGCCTTCATCGGGAATCCAGAAGTCATGCGATCTCCATACTATTTTGAATGTCAGCAAAACATGGATTCCTGCTTAAAACATGCAGGAATGACGACAGGCTGAATAGTTACAAACGATTTATAAATTCATTGGTTACCTATCATAAGTCTTAATGTTTCCGAATGTCTAATAAGAAGCAGCCAATAATTCTTCTCGAATGTCGAGATCACATCGTTTCTCCTGCACATGAAACTCAAATTCGTCTCTAAACTTCCTAACATAGCTTTGAACAGGTAACGCGGCTGCATCGCCTAACGGACAAATAGTATTACCCATGATATTGTCCGCAATGCAAACCAGATGGTCTACATCCTCTGGTCTGCCACCACCATCGAGAATTCTCTTAAGAATCTTTTCCATCCAGCCAGTCCCCTCTCGACACGGTGTGCATTGACCACACGATTCGTGATGATAGAATCTAGTCACTACATACAACGCTCGGACCATACATGTTGACTGGTCCATGACAATGACTCCAGCCGAGCCCAGCATGGAACCGATTGCAGCAAGAGAGTCAAAATCCATCTTAACGTCAATTTCTTCTGCTCGCAAAACAGGTGAAGAGGAGCCCCCAGGGACGACTGCTTTTAGTTCATGCTCATTTCGCATGCCACCAGCGTGATCATATATGATTTCTCGTAAAGGTGTGCCCATGGGTAGTTCATAAACGCCCGGCTTTTTAACATGACCACTCACACTAAAAAATCGCAGCCCTCCGTTGCGTTCTGAGCCTAAGTTGGCGAACCAGTCTGCGCCTTTAGTTATGATGGTTGGTACGTAGGCAATCGTTTCCACGTTATTGACGATTGTTGGACACCTGAAAGCCCCCTCAATGGCTGGAAATGGCGGCTTCATGCGCGGCCAACCTTTTTTCCCTTCCAAAGACTCTAATAACGCGGTTTCTTCGCCACAAATGTAGGCCCCTGCCCCACGATGAATGACCACATCTAAATCATATTTTGTGCCAAAGATTCTTCTACCTAAGTAGCCTTTTTTGTAAGCGGCTTTTATCTGCTCTTCGAGGTTCTCAGTCTGTCTAACATACTCACCTCGGATATAAATGAAAGCTTTGTGAGCACCAATGGCATAAGAGGCAATCATAATCCCTTCCAACAAGCCGTGGGTGTAATTGTCCATGACATATCGGTCTTTAAAGGTTCCTGGCTCACTCTCGTCGGCATTGACTACCAGATATTTAAACTTAGGACTGTCCTTTGGAATAAAAGCCCATTTTCGTCCTGTTGGAAATCCAGCGCCTCCTAGTCCACGTAGGTTCGAACGCGTGACTTCCTGAATGACATCCTCGGGCGTCATGTCCTTAAATACTTTGCGTATGGCCTGATAGCCACCGTGCTGCTGATATACCTCGATAGTATGACTATTTTCGATGTCAAAAAATTTTGAGATTATTTTTTCTGCCATGCTATTTTAAAATATTCAATATTTCGTCAATCTTAAACTTAGTTAAGTTTTCGATGTACTCTGTATTCAATTGCATCATGGGACCAACTTCACAGGCGCCTAAACACTCTACCGTTGATAGTGAATATTTAAAATCTTTGGTGGTTTCACCAGGTTTTATTTTAAGCCTCTCCGATAAATAATTGATTATTTCCCCGCACCCGCATAAATCACACGAAAGCCCTCGACAAACTTGAAAATGGACCTTCCCTCGTGGCTCCTTAGCAATGAGGGTGTAAAACGTCATGACTTCATGAACTTTAACCGGAGGAACCTCCAGAAAATCACCTACATAGGCTTCTACTTCAGGAGATATATAACCAAATTCCTTTTCGGCTAAATACAAAATTGGCAACATAGCTGCCATTCTCTCGGGATAGCGACTGATGATTTCCTTAGCTTTTGAGCTTGACTCTTTAGAAAATTTTATTTTCAACGGTCTAATTCTCCCGCAATCATATTAATCGAACCAAACGTAGGTATAATGTCCGCAACCTGAAGGCCTTCGATCATCTTACTAAAACCTGCCATTAAAGTAAAACACGGTGGTCTCACTCTTACACGATAAGCCTTGTCGCTTCCATCACTCACAATATAAAACCCCAATTCTCCGTTAGCACCCTCAACCGGGAAATAAGCCTCGCCCCTGGGTGGCCGGATGCCATATCCTTCCATGATGAGCATGAAGTGATTCATCAGACCTTCGATGCTGCCGTAGGTTTTCTCCTTGGCTGGCAAGCTGACTCGCTTGTCCGCTGCATAAACATCGTCATGGTAGGGCTGATTACTCCCCAGCAGGGTCGGATCGGTGACCGCGACTTGATGCAGTAAGTCTTTGGTTTGTCCAAACTTCCCTAAATCTGCCATTTTTTCGGCAGGAATTTCTTTGCCCTCAAAATCGACCATGATATTGCCTTTGGGCATTTTTTCCAAGGCCTGTTCAATGATAAAAGCACTTTGTTCCATTTCTTCCATGCGCACCAAGTAACGGTCGTAGTTATCGCCATTCTCCCCATAAGGGATATCAAAATCTAATTGGTCGTATACTAAATAAGGAAACTTCTTCCTGACATCATATTCCACCCCGCAGGCTCTAAGCAAAGGCCCTGTGAAGCTATAAGAAATTGCCTCCTCTTTGGAAATGGCTCCAACATGCTGCACCCTATCTACAAATATTCTATTTCGTGTAAGCAGTTTATGCACTTCTTTGATTTCATCACGAACCTTCTTCAATTCATTCTTTACGCGTTTCTCGAAGCCTGGCGGCAAGTCTGCTTTAACTCCGCCTACTCGAACGTAAGAGATGGTAATTCTGGCACCTGTAACTTCTTCAATTA
>JBHIAW010000063.1:0-14964 GCA_046758765.1 bacterium | reverse complement strand
CGAAAACAGTCTTTTCCTGTCATTCCCGCATGCTTTAAGCGGGAATCTCCTGCCTGAAATGATGAGATTCCGGCTCAAAAGATTGCCGGAATGACATTAAGAATCGAGTTTTCGTTCAATCACTAGCTATGAACATAGTTGGCTCTATATTACGAAAGAGCAAATGGTTTTGAACATTGATATTTGAATTTAGAATTAGTGTCGAATTTCGATATTAGATATTCGGATTTATTCTTCGACATTGTATTTACTCTTAAGAATTGTTATTTATATTCTGCTCGATAGAAGGGATAATCTTTTCATGAACTCAATAACCAAGCTTGGCCCATTTTTGACCTGTACAATATTACTTACAGGTATCCTGCGTGGCCAACAACAGATTCGATTCTCGGTTGATTCAAAAATCGATAAGACTACTATTACTATCGGCGATGTTGTGACTTACACGATTATTGTTACGTATGCTCCTGAAGTTCAAGTAGAAAAGCCGCGATTAGCTGCTAATCTCGGAGCTTTTGAAATTCGGGATTACAGGGAATATGATCAGGAAAAAATTGATGGGAAAATTGTTGAGCGCATCGATTACTTAATTTCCACTTTTGAGGTCGGTGAATTTGAGATCCCACCATTAGAGTTTTATTTTATAGTCCCTGACGATACGGCAAAAACAATCTTAAAAACAAAAAAGATTAAGATTTTAGTGGAAAGCTTGAATCCCAGTGTTGCCGGTGACATCCGAGATATTAAAGCCCCGTTAGAATTACCAAGAGATTATCGCAAGCTTATTTTGTGGGGGTCAATAGCGTTAGGAATTTTGATATTGGCTTTTGCGGCATTTTACATCTGGAGAAGAAAAAAAGCAGGAAAAGCATTGATTCCTAAAAAAGAAGAGCCCCCAAGACCGGCACACGAAATCGCGCTGGATGAATTGAGTGCATTAAAAAATTCCTCTCTATTGGCGGAAGGAAAGGTTAAAGAATTTTATGTACAAGTCTCCGAGATCATTCGTCGTTACATTGAAGGGTGTTATTTTATTATTGCCCTAGAAATGACCACTTTAGAAATAATAGAGAATCTCAAATCCGCAGAAGTAGAACCAGACGTGGTAAACCTGATAAACGATTTCCTCGACATTTGCGATCTGGTGAAATTCGCCAAGTATAGGCCAACCGAAGAAGAACATGCTACCACAATGAACAAAGCTTTTGAAATTGTCGAAAGGACAAAATTAGTTTACGCGGAACCAGAGATGGAGGAATCAAAACCTGTAGAGGAATCTGAACACACTGATTTAGACCAGAAGAGAGTTTTAGTAGAAGATTTGGAGGAACAAAACTAGACAATGATACCTTTTGCTAATCCAGAATTTTTATCTTTGTTAGTCATTTTGCCAATTCTTATTTTTTGGTACCTTAAAAAGAATAAGAATCGTGAAGGAACATTAAGGTATTCGAACATAGGGTTGGTGAAAAATGTTGGTCAAGCCTCTCTCAAAAAGAAATACCGCCACATAGTTTTTGCTTTAAGGTTATTGGTGATCGCGCTCTTGATTATTTGTTTTGCTAGGCCGCAATTAGGCCGGACGGAACAGGAAATCATTACCGAAGGCATTGATATCATAATAGCCTTAGACATTTCCAGTAGTATGCTTGCAGTGGACTTCAAACCCAAGAACCGCCTCGAAGCCGCCAAATTGGTGGCAGGTGATTTTATCGAAGGGAGAAGAAACGACAGAATTGGCTTAGTAGTTTTTGCAGCTAAGAGTTTTACCCAGTGCCCATTAACTTTAGATTATGGTATTTTGTTGAATTTCATTGAAAAGGTAGAAAGCGGTATGATTGAAGACGGTACTGCCATTGGAATGGCTATTGCTAATGCAGCTAACAGACTCAGGGACAGCAAAGCAAAGAGCAAGGTCGTTATTCTTTTGACCGATGGTCAAAACAATCGTGGACAATTGGACCCCATCACCGCTGCTAAAGTGGCCAAGGCTTTTAATATTCGAATATACACGGTTGGAGTCGGAAAACACGGCAATGCCCTCTATCCCGTCGATGATCCTATATTTGGGAAACGCTACGTCCCAATGGCCGTGCAAATTGATGAGGCCGCTTTAAGAGAAATCGCAAAGATTACAGATGGAAGTTATTTCAGGGCTACGGATAAAGAAAGTTTAGATAAAATATTTAAAGAAATTGACGAATTGGAAACGACTAAGATTGAGGTTAAACAGTTCACCAGATACAAGGAGCTGTTTACCTCTTTTCTTGGTTTGGCCTTGGGTGTTTTGGTTTTAGAAATTGTTTTAGCGAATACAAAATTCCGTAAGATTCCTTAGTTATGTTTAGATTTGCCAACAGTGAATTTTTACTTATACTCTGGTTGATTCCACTTTTTGTTTTGTTCTATTACTTTGTTTTTAAGTGGAAAAAACGGGCTATGGGACGATTTGGCAATCTTGAACTAGTTGAAAAGTTAAGTCGTTCTACCAGCCGTGGTCGGCAAATATTAAAAACTTCATTGATTATATTAGGAATTTTATTTATGACTTTAGCATTAGCTAGGCCACAAATTGGAACCAGATTAGAGGAAGTCAAACGAGAAGGCGTGGACATAATAGTGGCGCTGGATGTTTCGTTATCTATGTTAGCAGAAGACATCAAACCCAATCGATTAGCAAAGGCCAAGCACGAGATTTCAGCATTCATAGATCTGCTGGAAGGGGATAGAATTGGATTAATCGCTTTTGCGGGTGAAGCTTTTGTCCAGTGCCCTCTTACGTTAGATTATGGCGCTGCGAAAAATTTCTTAGAGGTTATGGACCCAAGTTTAATACCGGAGCCGGGCACGAATATTAGTGCGGCTATTGCTTTAGCCATGAAAAATTTTGAAGCACAAGAAAGAAAGTACAAAGTCTTAGTAATTATTACAGATGGTGAGGACCACAGCGGTGGCGCCGTAAAATTAGCCGAAGCCGCCGATCTTGAAGGCGTGGTTATCTATACCGTTGGCATTGGTTCTCCAAAAGGGGTTCCTATCCCATTGTATGACAAAGGCGGCAACCAAAAGGGATTTAAGAAAGACCGCAAAGGCGAGGTGATTCTCACAAAACTGGATGCGATAACTTTGGAAAAGATTGCGCTCAGCTCAGGTGGCAAGTACTATCAATCTACCACCGGGGAAGTCAAATTAGAACTGGTTTATAATGAAATTTCAAAGATGGAGAAAAAAGAGTTGGCCTCCATGAAATTTTCTCAGTATGAAGATCGCTTTCAATATGTCATAATTTTTGCTATCATTCTCCTTTTTATGGAAATTTTCATTCCTGAAAGGAAAAAAGTGAAAGCAGAGTGGCGGGGGAGGTTTTCATAAATGTCACTTAAGGTTTTCTTAACGTTCACTTAAAGTATGTACAAATTATTCATTTTTTTGTCTCTAAATCTGATTTTTTCAATTTCAGCTTTTGCCCAAGGCGGACACAAGCAGGTATCCGAAGCTAACGAATTATATCTTCAAGAAAAATATGACGAAGCCAACAATAAATATCGTGATGCTTTACTGGAAAATCCTGAGTCGCCCATCATTCATTTTAATATTGGCGATGTGCTCTACAAGAAACGCAACTATGAAGAAGCTGTTAAGTCCTATGGAAAGGTGCTCTCCTCCGACGATGTATTGTTACAGTCGAAAGGTTATTATAATATGGGCAATACGCTCTATAGAATGGGTCAGCTTCCCGAAAGCATATTAATGTACAAAAAGGCCCTTGAACTTAATCCCAATGACGAAGATGCGAAATACAACCTAGAATATGTAAGAGCTAAGTTGAAAGATAGCGCCCAGAAACAGCCACAGCAGAATCAGCAACAGCAGCAGCAACAACAGCAAGATCAACAAAGTCAAGATCAAAATTCACAGGATGAGGAGCGGCAACAAGAACAGCAGGCTCAATCTGAAAACAACGAGAATCAAAACGAGCAGCAACAAGAGGAAGTTCAAGAACAAGCCGAAGAATTAGAGGAGATATCTCGAGAAGATGCAGAGCGAATATTAGATGCTTTACAAAAAGAAGAGCAAGACCTGCTCAAACAAAAAAAGACTACTAAAAAAGGACGAGCTTTCAGAGGGAAAGATTGGTAGAAATTTGATTTCAACCTAATATTAGTTTAGTAATGATTGCTAAAATGAAAATCAATTGGCAAATCTTTGTAATAGCTCTATTAGTTATAGTTGGTTCTTCCCAAAGCTTTGGTCAAGATCTTGAAATTAAAGCTTTTGTGAATCGAACCACGATTGGCTTAAACCAACAATTTGAATTGACGGTAGAGCTTTCTGGTTCCGATGCCAACAAGGCACCACAACCTCCTACTCCAAGTTTGGATGCATTTGCAAGTTATATCGGGACCAGCAGTTCCCAAAATATTCAGATTGTTAATGCTCGAATGTCTGTCACTAAAACGTTTACCCACCATTTTATTGCGATTGCAGTCGGCAAATTTCAGATTGACCCAATAAGACTTGAGTATAAGGGTAAGACATTTACCACGGAACCAATAGCTATTGAGGTCGTAGATAGCCAAACAGCTCCTCAGCCGCCAGGGCAAACCAACCAGCCTTCTACAAGAGACGCACAAGACATATCAGAACACTTATTTCTGAGAGCAAGCATCAATAAGCGCCGGGTTTTTCAAAATGAACCTGTAATTGTTTCTTATAAGATTTATACAGCGGTTAATGTAACCAGTTATGGGATTTCTCAGTTGCCCAATACCGTTGGCTTTTGGACAGAAGAGTTTCCTACGCCTCAGCGGCCAACTCTTTACGATGAGGTACTTAATGGCCGAAGATATAGGGTAGCAGAGATCAAAAAACTGGCTTTGTTTCCTCAAGGTCCTGGTACTAAGACTCTGGATCCTCTAATTGTTGAATGCGAGATTCAGGTGCAGCGTAGACGCTCAAGGCGAGACATATTCGACAGTTTCTTTGATGATCCCTTTTTTGGCTTTACACGAAGTGAGAGGCGTACCATCCGCTCTAAACCAATTTCTATTGAAGTTCTGCCTCTTCCACAAAATGGAAAGCCCACCGATTTTTCAGGGGCAGTGGGGAATTTTGCTATTTCTGCAACGGTTGATAAGAAAGAGGTTAAAACTAATGAAGCTGTGACTTTAAAACTGAAAATCTCTGGAAAAGGAAATATAAAAATATTACCTCAACCAAAGGTAAATTTCCCAACAGATTTTGAAGTATATGATCCCAAAGTTTCTGAGAATATTCAGAGACAAGCAAGCCAAATTTCAGGAAGTAAATCTTTTGAGTATGTCCTCATACCACGGTTCCCAGGAAAACAGACCATAAGACCTATATCATTTTCCTATTTTGACTTGTCTTCAAAAAGCTACAAAACGTTGTTAACCGATCCAATCGAAATTGCAGTGGCAAAAGGTGATGAGCCTTTGATTGCTGTGAGCGTCGGTGCCTCTAAAGAAGATATTAAGTTTATTGGCCAAGATATTCGATTCATTCAATTACGTTTGCCTCAATTTCATCCCATTGGAACGGTGTTTTATAGAAAATGGCCGTTTTACCTTTTCTTAATTTTACCTCTGGTACTCTTAGCAGGAGGTTATGGATACAGCAAGCATTTAGAAAAACTAAGCACAAATTTGGCTTACGCTCGCAGCCGAAAGGCGAATCAAATGGCGCTAAAACGATTGCGTAAAGCCAAAAATCAACTGAGCCAGGGCAATTCCAGACTATTTTACGGTGAAGTTTCTAAAGCGCTCATGGGATTCATCGGAGACAAGCTCAATGTATCTGCGGCTGGCCTCATAACCGATCAAGTTGATGAGATGCTTCGCCAGCGCGGCATAAATAAAGAAATTGTGTCTGAGTATATGAGTTGCTTGCAGACTTGCGATTACGGCCGTTTTGCACCCACCGATTCTGACAATAGTGAAATGAAACAGTTCTTTGAAAAAGCAAAAAAAGCTATCATTAATTTAGAAAAGGAATTATGAAGTTGATTGGCTTCACTAAGAAACTATGTTACCAATGCTTTATACTGTTACTATTCTGGTCTATTAATTTAGACCGTTCAGCGGCAGTGGAAATAGATTCTTACTTTTTAAAAGGAAATGAATATTATCAACAGGGGGAATATAAAGCAGCGATAGAAGAGTATGAAAAAATTGTAAATATTGGATATGAAAGTTGGGAGGTCTATTATAATTTAGGAAATGCTTACTTTAAGGATCGACAAATTGGGCGGGCTATTTTAAATTTCGAACGCGCTAAAAGATTGAATCCAAAAAACGAAGACATCAATTTTAATCTGGAATTAGCTAATCTATCTGTGGTAGATCGGATACCACAAATGCCCCAGTTTTTTCTGTTTGCTTGGTCATCAAAAGTTGTACACTTGTTTAGTTTATACACCCTGGGGGTTATTACTATTGCAATTTACTTACTGTGGATTATGACGATTTTGCTGCACATTTTTCTAAAATCTGGTCGAATTAGAAGATATACTACTGTCTCTGTTGGAATAGCCAGTATTTTATTTGTAATTTTTACAGGTCTTTTTTCAGCAAGAATTTATGAGAATGAAACCAAAATAGAAGGTATCGTAGTAACAGATAAAGTAGACGTGAGAAGCGCTCCGCATGAAGCTGGCACCGAAGTGTTCACATTGCACCAGGGGGTTAAAGTGGAAATAAAAGACCGGTCTGGAGAATGGGCTAAAATTAGACTTTCTGATGGCAAGGTGGGTTGGTTAAGACAAGAGGTTATTGAGAAGATATGAACCCAGGCCCCGCAGACAAAGGGGTTTGATTACACCTTCTACTCGGCTTAGCTCTTTATGTTGCCGGTGGGAGGAACACACATACTAAAGAGAAGAGAATACTTTTTGAACATTTGAATTTTGAATTTGTTTCGAATTTAAGCATTCTTATTTAAATCCTAATGAATAGAAGGTATACTCCTTTTTTGATTTTAATCTTTGGGTCGACAGGTGGAAATAGAATTCAAGAAAATTAAGGCTGATTCAAAATCTCAATATGGAACCAATTTCAAAAAATCCTTAATTTTGACTTTGACGTTCTTTATTTTTTTGATTTATGTTTCGCCGAGAGTCAACGTGGTGATGGAAGGTAATCCCACCTCAAATATCATGATTACGTTTGAGAACATTCCGATCACCCGCCAAATAGCTCGAAGACCACCACCACCTAAACCAACCATTCCAGTCCCTTCAGATGATGAAAGTATACCTGAGGATGAGACTATTGTAGAGACTACCCTAAGATATGACACTTTCTTTGACCAATTTCCTGAAGGCTTCTCTACCATAGGTTCAATTCCAGTGACGCCACCCCGACCGCTTGCTTGGGTTTTTCCTGAATATCCTGAGGATGAGAAAAAAAAGGGCATCAAAGGGGTCGTCAAACTGAGCATCAATATAGACGAAAAAGGACGTGTAGTTGAAGTAATTGTCTTAAAAAATTCGACCGGCAGTGAGAAATGCGCACAAGCGGCAATTGAAGCAGCCTACGGAAGTCGATTCTTACCTGCCAGAGAAGGTAACAAGCCAGTTAGTTATTGGATTACCCAACCTTATCGGTTTGATCTCAAGAAGTAACTGTCGCAAACGTGCTAACTAAGTTTACATCTTTTGCTAATTTGTTTATCAATCAGGGAAAAGTAAGACCAAAATTTAGAACTAAATCCCAACCTAAGTCGTTAAAAATAGAGGACACATTTTTAACCACTTAATTCAGAGTTAATGGCATGACGTTTGCGTTAAATATTGATGAATTGGCTTTAGACATGATAACTATATTAGAGGAGAGGATAAGATGAAAACTCTAATTAAAAGCAACATCATCTGGGCGGTTCTGATTATCATTTCAACGTTTTTCCTTTCGGGTTGTTATACTCAACTGGCGAAACCTCAGGTCCAATCCGAGGAGCAAGAATATTATGTAGAAGAAGAGCAAGAATACGAAGGAGAAGAGGAATACCAAGAAGAGGGTGAGGATTATGATGAGGTCCATATAACGCGAAGATACTATCACGACATTCATTATTATGGAGCTCCTTGGTGGTATGATCCATTTTTTGATCCTTATTTTTACCGCTACTATTATCCCTATTCAAGTCATATCTCGATTCATATTGGATATTATGATCCATTTTTTTATGACCCATTTTTTTGGTATGACCCTTATTGGTACGATCCTTACGGGTATTACGGCGGTCCGGTATTTGCCTTTGGTTTTTTTAGGCGTCCATTTCATTATTATTCGTACTATCCAGTTCATATTGGAACTGTGCATTCTGTGCCAGTTAAGAAAAGAAGTTTTACTCGTGGTAGAACCAGGATAGAGGATGATTTCGGCTACGACCCTCAAAGAGCAGCAGTAAAGAATAGTAGTCAAACTGGCAAGCTTAGTAAATCCGGGTTGAGTAGCGATGAACCGTCATCGAAATCTGTTAGGCGAAGGAGAAAAATCAACTCCACAGAGCTCGCAGAGGCATCTGGAAATTCCAAGACTCGGCTGTCTAAACCCACTGCCACACGAGCCAAGAATATTCGACGCAAGAAAGAATCGACTAATAGAAATGAAACCTTTAAGCCGGAGTCAAAACCTGTTGCTAAGGCGAGTTCCAAACCCATACGTATTGGAAAAAGAAAAGCTGTCTTGAAATCAAAATCAACGGGTAAGCGTACGAAAGGTGTAAGCTACAAAAATAGGCGTTCCAGAAGTACAAGCAAATCAAATGTCAGGCGGAGCAGCTCTAAAAAAGTATATAAAAGAAGTAAAGGTTCTAGTGCAAAATATGTCAAGTCTTCGAGTGGTAATAAAAGGAGCGGTGGTTCGAGCATACGCAGGAGTGGTTCTCGGATGAGTGGTGGTCATAAAAGCAGCTCTTCCAAAGGCTCTTCAAGAGGTTCTTCTCGCAGTCGGAGAGGTCGACGATAGTTGTATGTAACTGCATGATGTTAAAAACGGGAGGAATAAGATGTCAAAGAATAACAGAATAACAGGGCTGCTTTTAGTTTTTCTCCTTCCTTTTGCAATAATCAACTACAGCGTGGCACAGGAAGAAGTTTTTTCGTTAGGATTTCAGCTTGGAACCGGCGCAAGAGCTATGGGTATGGGTGGCGCATTTACCGCAGTGGGTGGAGATTATTCAGCCTCTTTTTGGAATCCCGCAGCCCTTGCGGATATAAAAAGAATTGAAGTATTTGGTTCTGTCAGCCACCTTATGCGAGAAAACACAAGTGAATTTAGCGCTTTTACAACCGAGCATGACGCCTCTTTTACAAAATTAAAAGATTTTGGTCTGGCCTATCCCGTACCTACCATTCGAGGAAGCTTAGTATTTTCATTTGGCTTTAATCGTATAAAATCTTATGATTCTAATTTTGTGTTCCAATGGTTTAATTCAACTGAAGATGATTCGGTGAACCAAGCCTGGAGAGATTTGCAAAATGGCGGTCTAAACGCCTGGATATTCGCAGGCGCGGTTGATATATCAAACAATTTATCCGTTGGATTGGGAATAAATTTCTGGACAGGTGGCAATGATTTTGAGTCAACATTTCGTGAGCAAGATCGAGATGATATTTATACCTTTGAAACCTTTACAGTAGAAAATAGTCTTAATTCAGATATTAATGGAGTTAATGTAAAACTTGGTGCACTTTACAGACTTGATACTTTTATTCGATTTGGCGCCACGATTGCAACACCAACAACCTTTAAAGTTGAAGAAGAGTGGTCATCCGATGAAGTGCTGCTATTTGACGATGGAACAATTAGTCCCCTACCTGATTCTCTTAAGGGACCTTTTTTTTGGGAATATAAAATCCGATCCCCTTGGACTTTCACAGCAGGAGCATCAGTCAATCTTCTGAATTTTGTTTTGTCTGGAGATGTTGAATACAACGACTGGTCTCAGATACAATATACAACCGAACCACCGCTTGAGGGATTATCAGAAACGGAGGCGAATCGACTGATTCGCGATCATTACAGAGCTACAACACGGATTCGTTTAGGGGCAGAGTTTACGCTTCCTTTGACAGGTCTTAGCTTCAGGGCGGGCTATTCTAAGGATCCGTCAATCTTGCAAGATAGGGATACTGATGAAGATAAGCAGTTTTACACAGCGGGAATAGGTTTTCTGCTAAATAAACAAGTAAAGTTAGACGTCGCCTTTGTCCATGGATTTTGGAAAAATTTTTCTGGTTTAGACGAAACTGAAGATATTAATAGAACAGATTTAGTGGAGGATATCAAACTTAATAAAGTCTTTGTTACTTTTGCCTTCCGAATTTAATATAGGTGCTGCCATGTTTAGAAAATCTTCATTTTTCTGTTTTGCCATGATCTTGTTCTTTTTCGGATGTGCTTCAACATCCACGCTAAAAAGAACAGAGACCGTTACAATTATTCTTAAAAATGGAGAACACATTGAGGCCGATGTGTTGGATATTTGGCATAATAAGATCGTTTTTAAAGCAAAGAACTGGAAGCAGGCTTATGAGTACGGGGAAATCTTAAATGTGCAACGTATCGAGGGAATTCGAATCGCTGATGGAAGCATCCTGTCTGTTGATGAATACGATTCTTACCGTAAAGGCGGAAAGCTTAAGAAATCCAAGAAAAAAGATTCTGATAAAATAGAAGCGCTAACAAAAGCCGACGAGAGGAAGGTCGAGCAATCTGGCGATTTTCAGTATGAAGAACTCAAAAAGAAACCGATTTCTGAGATGACCGATAATGAATTCAAATATTTTGTCATGATGAAGCAGAAAGAATTAGAAGCGCAAAAAGAAAAAGAATCTGCTGAAACGCAGGTTACAACTGATGAGCCAACAAAAGAAGAGATGGCTGATATAGAAACGGTTTCTAAGACCAGCGACAAGACAGAGGAAAAACCAGAGATAAGGCAAAAGGATGATTTTATACCAAAGTCAGAAGTTCCAGACCAGGGACTTGGCATGAGGCTTCCGCGTGCTGGCTTTGCCCCTCTATCCCCATCATATAATCTTCAGTTAGAAGAAGCTGTGGAGTCCTTAATCGAGGCAGGATTGGCACCATCTTATTTGAGTTATTTAAGTAAAAAATCACGCTTGGGAGAAGGACTAAATTCTACCGAGACAACCTTGTTGAAAATCATTGAAAATAATCCAAAATGGCTGGAGAAATTGGAAGACTTAAAATATCTAAATCAAGTTGCACAAAAAGCACTTTCTAGGGCATATCTTTATGATCCGGATGAATTGAGCACAAAATTGGGCTTGTTATTTGATCAGGATCTGGACATGGACTTGTTAGACTTAATGGAGCAGCTACACCGAAAATTTGGTGGAGAGGTGAATATGGGCGAGTTTAGAATGTTGGTAGATGTCTTGGGAGAAAGCGGGGGACGGGCCATAAAGGAAATTCTCGTAAATTATGATGCGTGGCAATTCGTGTTAAGCAAGGACAGATCTTTGGTAACAAAATGACCAACCTCCCTCCTTTCCTCTAAACTAGACGGCAGTTGTAGTAATCCATTCGCTGCAATTGCCGTTTTGTTTTACATAGAGATCTAGAAACTTGGCCGAAAACCTACTATTCTGCTCCGTTGGGCGTCCTCGCCCGACGTAAAGACTGCCACTTTAGACGCAGGCGAGGACGCCTGCTTGAGCATTTTGGGGCTTTTCAGCCAAGTTTCTAGTGTAAGAAAGCCAACCTTCTCAAGATTTTTTGAAATTTTTATTTGCATCGCATAATTTTTTTTCATAAGTTTGATGATTGAAAATTTTATCCTTCAAATGAATTAAGATAGGAGGCTCGTTTCAGGGATGCAAAAGTTATACATGAAAACTGCCATCATTGTAATAATGGCCTGGTCCGTCATACTATTCTCTGTGACCACCTTATTTGCAGGCCAGGAAGATACTGCATTTCAGCTATTTTTTACCAGTGACCTTTACGGCTACTTGAAACCTTGCGGCTGAAAGGCCAACCAGTATGGTGGACTGGCTCGGCGAGCCAGCTATATTAAAAGTGCAAGAGTAAAAGATACCTTTCAATTGTTAGTGGATTGTGGAGACTTTGGCGGCAGAAAAGTAAAATCTCAATATCTGAAAGTCCGATACCTGCTGAAGGGTATGTCGCTTTTGAAATATGACGCTATTAATCTAGCAGAAAAAGATCTGCAGTATGGCCGTGAATTCCTAGAAGATTTAAGAAAAGAATATCAACTGCCATTCATATCAGCCAATGTTCACTATTCTGGAACTAAGAAACTTTTTGCTAAGCCTTATGTAATCAAAAAATTAGGTGGAGTGAAAATTGGCATTTTCGGCGTGACCAAGGCTGAAGGTATGCAACGGTTTGTCAGCCCAGAAACCGGATTCGAGATATCCGATCCGTTTTTAGCGGCCCAAGCTTCGGTCGAGAAACTAAGAAAGAAGTGCGATGTAGTCATTGCTCTTTCTCATCTTGGGTTAAATGGCTCCAGAGAGTTAGCCAAGAAAGTCCAAGGTATCGACATCATAATAAGTGGCCACCAGGGAAAGCACTTGAGACAGCCAGAGCAAATCGGGAATACGGTGATTATGCAGACGGGTTCTCAAGGTAAATATTTGGGGCAAATAGATTTCAGGGTGTCTTCAAATAAATTCGCTTTGATTGAAGGAAAGACCGTAGCGTTGAGTAAGAAGATTGTTGATGATGCTGCCCTATCCAAAGTAATTAAGGAATACGACGAGGCGCTATTGGCGGCATACCCCATGGAAAGCCCCAAAGCCACTAAGAAGTTTACCCCCTTAAGTGAGAAAAGCTGTATGGTGTGCCACCGAAGCCAATACTTGCAGTGGCGCACGACTCTACACTATCATGCATGGGAGACTTTGCTGGAAGAAAAGCAGAATCACAATCCAGAATGCCAGCAATGCCACACCACTCGGTTTGGTGAACCCAATGGTTTTACAACTATCAATGAGACCCCGTATTTCGTGAACGTTCAGTGTGCAGAATGCCATCGTGAGGCCAATGGTGATATCCTCAAACATATTAACCGGTTTCGTAGAAAACCTCGCTCCGCGATTAGTAAAAGCAATGGGCAAGCTAAGTCAGATTTTAGACCTATTACAGAACAGATTTGTCTTAAATGTCACAACGAAGATAACAGTCCCAATTTTAGTTATCAGAGTTATTTGACTAAAGTGACGCATTAGAAATACCCAGCACGGCGGAGCCGTAACTGCAAAGTGCAAAATGAAAAATGCAAATTGAAAAATTAATTGCGCACTTCTCAATAATGACGCCGAAGGCAAATGACTTAAATGGCTTAATGACTCGGCGTGGTAAAACTGAGATTAGGTTGGTACAACATTTTTTGCAAAATAAACGAAGATTTAACTCTCAACAGACTAACGCGGTGGAGCCGCAAGAAGAATCGATGCCGCATAAGTTTCGGGATTCGATTCAATAAAGGAGAAGCGGATTGTTCCATTGCTCGATTGCTCGATTGTTGAGCCCGATGAACGGTCGCGGCCATCATGTATTCAGATTTCCAAGAATCCAGTAATTCAACAATTTAACAATACAACAATAGAACCATCCCCATTTTATGATTCTACCGCGAATTGCATCTCTGTTGTTTTTTCGACAACATTTGAAGCTCTTAGAATTTCTAACCGCACAATGCCACCATCATAGCCAAAATCGGCAATTACACCAGGTCCAATCTCATCGCTCTCACGGATGCGTTCATTACGCAGTGTGATAATAAGGGTGTCGGTTTCTTTATCATAGTTTACCATTGCAATTGCTATGCTCCTTTGTAAATAATTGCGGGTAAAAAAAATTGATATTTTTCTTAAATTGTATTAAATTACATAATAAATAGAGCACGAGGAAGAAAGCATGGAAGAAAGGATAACAATTAAAATCCCACAGTTATCAATTGAAGTGCAAACCCAATATGCCGGAAAGTGTATTGCAATAGTGGGTGGGAAAATTGTGGCCTCAGGTTCCAATTCATTTGATGTATTCAAGAAAGCAAGAAAGAAGTATCCTGATATACCAACCAACCAAATCATGATGGATTATATCCCTAAAGAGGATTTTCTCATCCTATGACCATATTCTCTTTTCCCTATAGAGAAGAACGAACCAGATTTGGAGACATCGTATTTAGACCCCGTGCTACCATAGAGCTTCAAGGAGCCGACAACTAGTGGTATAAGTTTTCACTGTATGCTGATTCACGCGCCGATATAACGCTTTTTAGGCGCTCAGATTGTAAAATACTAGGATATGAGCTAACAAAGGGAGATGAAAGACCTTTGGGTGGTATTGGCAAAGGATTTGTAAAAACATATGTTCATCGGATTAAAGTAAAAATAGGGACAGTCGAGTTTGAATGTAAAGTGGCCTTTGCAGAAGAGGAAAATATTCCTCGGCTACTTGGGCGCGAAGATGTATTTGAATATTTTAGAATATGCTTTGAGCAACAAAAGCTAAGAACGGATTTTATTACGATTTGAACTTTCTTGCATAAAAAGGGGATGCTCCACAGGAAAGATAAGGGCCGATATGAATTTGTAGACCCCGTGTTTAAGGACTGGCTTAAGCATACCTGTGGTAATTGACCGATAAAATAGCATGAGTTTCCAAATGAATATTTTAACTTGAATATTTTGAAATTGTTTTGTAGCTTTGAGCTATGACAGGAAAAAAGTGCTGGGAAAAGGACATACTCCTGAGGCGGCCCTCAAAGAGGCAGAAAAAAAAGGATTCAAAGATCCTATATTAACAAAGATTCCTGAGGAGAATAGGAGTTACTTGTTGTGAACGGAATCGAATTTGTAACCGACGTATATTATTCACATGAATGGGACGATATGCCTTTTGGACTTTTAGGACAGGTGGGTTTCTTCTCGCGTTTTGATAT
>JBHIAW010000062.1:0-15246 GCA_046758765.1 bacterium | reverse complement strand
AATCGATACGGGCAATCGTTCGCGCTTCATCAAATTCACCTTCATCCCCTATATTTCCCTTTTGTGAACGCTGACCCCTAGAGCATTCGCATTGGCGTCAACCTGAGCAAATGTCTTGTTCCTAAACTCCACAGACTGTGAAATAAGATTAAAAATTGGAGCAAGTAATGTAAAAAGCAACCTGATGTCATTCAGAAGGAATCTTTTTGAGGTTTATGTAAGTTGCAGTTTATTAAAAAGATTCTTCCAGAATGACGATTGTTGGCTTTTAGTTCTTGTTCAGTTAACCCTCACCAACTCCTTTCTTGCAGCCGGCTTTTTTATTACAGACTTTTTCTCACCGCTGAGAGCCTGCATGGTAAATTCTACCTCCTCCTTGGTCACCTGCTTTCTCAGCTCTTCCAATTCTCGCATCACCTTGGCGAACTTTTGCCCTTCCGCTGCGCTGATCCATTCCAACTGCAGACGCTCGGGTCGGATGCCCATTTTCTCTAATTTATCCCAGAGCTTTTCCACTCGCTGCTGCGTCCAGGTCACCGCATCGATGTAGTGACAGTCGGAGAAGTGGCACCCAGACACCAGCACCAGCGGGGCGCCTTTTTTGAAGGCATGGAGGATAAAATCCTCATCCACGCGACCGCTGCACATGGTACGGATGAGTCGCACATTAGGTGGATATTGCAGCCGGGACGTACCGGCATTATCGCCGCCCGCATAGGAGCACCAGTTGCAGGCGAAGGCGACAATTTTTTCCATGGGATTCTCCGCTAAGATGGCATCCATTTGGGCGTAGTATTGTGCATCTTCGAAATGCCGCATGGTGATGGTATCGGTGGGGCACTCGGCCGAACAGGTGCCACAGCCCGCGCAGGCCGCTTCGATGACTCTGGGATAAATCCCCTGTTTCTTATTCGTAGGCGTAATCGCATGAAACGGACAGACGCGCACACAGCGGCCACAGTAATTGCAGAGTTCTTCATGGATTATAGAAGTTATGGCCTCTATTTGTACTTCTCCAGCATTTAGCAGAATGTTGGCGCGGGCCACCGCAGCACTGGCCTGGGTGACGCTGTCCTTGATGTCTTTTGGCGATTCCACACAACCTGCAAAAAAGACACCCTTAGTAGGAGCATCCACAGGTTTCAATTTCGGATGGGCTTCCATGACAAAACCGTCTGAGGTTGGAGAAAGCGTGAACAATTGGCGAATGAGGGCACTGTCTTTTCTGGGTATCAAGCCAACTGCTAGGACTACCATGTCAACCTCATGCTTTTCTAATCTTCCAGTAAGCGTATTCTCAACGGTCAAAAGGAGATTTTTTGTCTGTGGGTCTTCCTCAACCTCACCGGGAAGCCCGCGAATGTACTGCACGCCCGCCTCTTTGCTGCGGCGGTAGAGGTCCTCAAAGCCTTTGCCAAAGGAACGAATGTCCATGTAGAACACCTTGCTCTGGAGATCGGGATAGTGGTCATGCAAAAGCAAGGTGTCTTTTATTGTGTTCATACAACAAATATTGCTGCAGTAAGGCACCCCGCGATTCAGGGAGCGCGAACCCACGCACTGGATGAAGGCCACGCTTTTCGGGGTCTTTCTGTCTGTAGGCCGAATGAAATGACCCTCTACCGGCCCACCGGCACAAATCAGGCGCTCAAATTCCATGCTGGTGATGACGTTCTCAAAACGCGTGTAACCGTACTCGTCCATTTCCGTGGGGTCGTACGGTTCCATCCCGGTTGCAACGATAACGCTTCCCACTTCCAAATCGAAAATCTCATCTTTAGCGTCATAATCGATGCACTGCTTCTCACAGGCGTCCGCACACTTGCCGCAGGCGATCGGATTGGTGCCCAAGCAGTTCTCCATATCAAGAACATACGAGGACGGTACCGCCTGTGGAAACGGTATGTAAATCGCTTTGCGAGATGAAAAGCCCTGCTGATATTCATCAGGTACCACGACCGGGCAGACCACTTCGCAGTCGCTGCAAGCCGTGCAGGCATCTTCATCCACATAGCGCGCCTTTTTCCGAACCGTAACCTTGAAATTCCCAACAAAGCCGGTGACGTTCTCGACCTGACTGTTGGTTAGGAGTTTAATCTTGGGATGCCGACCGACATCCATCATCTTGGGACCGAGTATTCATATACTACAGTCCATGGTCGGGTAGGTCTTGTCCAGGGCGGCCATGATCCCCCCGATCGAGGGCTCTTTCTCTACCAGATAGACCTGGTGTCCAGCGTCGGCGAAGTCCAGCGCGGCTTGAATTCCAGCGACCCCGCCTCCAATAACCAACGCCGCCGGGGTCACCGGGAAAACCGGCTCAATCTGTGGTTGTAATAGTTGAGCTCTAAAGACGGCACTGCGCACCAAATCCATGGCTTTTTTTGTGGCCGCATCTTTTTCATACTGGTGTACCCAACTACAGTGTTCGCGGATGTTGGCCATCTCCATCAGGTACGGGTTTAAGCCTGCCTCATCCACACAGTGTCGAAAGGTGTGTTCGTGAATCTTAGGCGTACACGAGGCCACCACCACCCGATTGAGCTTGAACTCAGCAATGGCTTTTTTAATCTCGTTTTGCCCTGGGTCGGCACAGGTATATTTATTACGCACCACCGCCACCACGTTTGGCAGGGTTTTGGCGTAATCGGCTACCGCCTGCGTATCGACTACCCCTGCAATGTTCAAGCCGCAATCACAGACAAAGACTCCGATTCGAATATCTTGCTCTGGGTTAACTCCGTTCATTTAAAGCGCCTCCAATTATGAATTAAAGTTTTTGAGTGAAGAGTGAATAGTAAATAGTGACTAGTGACATTTTCCAGCCGTGCATATTACCTACCGCGAGAAGCCTGAGTTTCTGAATTAATAGATTAATGAACCACTTATTCTCCGGGTTTTCCATTAATCCAACGATCCAATAATCCACTATGCCATGAAGCTTATACCAGTGCCTCCGCCGCCAGCGTCGCCACATCCTTGATTTCCATGTTAATTTCCTTACCCAGATTTGGGTCTTTCATAGCGCACTTGAGGTGGATTTCGCATTTGGGACAGGCCGTTATCAGCGTATCAGCGCCGGTAGCTTTGGCTTGCTTCAATCGTTGTACCTGAATTTGCTTCGAATAGGTGGTGCAGTTCATCCAATTGCTCACCCCGCAGCAAACAGCCTTTTTACCCTTTTTTGTCATCTCGTTCAATTTGACCCCCGGCACAGAAGTCATCAGTTTTCGAGGCGCATCATACACGCCCAAATGTCGCCCCAATCGGCACGGGTCTTGAAACGTCACTTGCTCTTCTCGACTGTCCGTAGGAAACAGCACGTTACCTGATGCAATTTTGTCAGCAATAATCTCTGAAATATGTAAAGTGTCAAATCCCAAATTGCCAAAATGAGCGGCATAATCTTCTTTAATGGTTCGATAGCACTCTGGACAGGAAAACACCACCTGTTTAGCGCCGGTGTTTTTGATGGCCTGCAAATTATGTTCTGCCAGTTTCAGGAAATTCTCTTTGTCCCCGCTCCAAAGCAGGTCATGACCACAACAACGCTCATCTGACATCAGCGCGGGCTCAATGCCAACAGCATTCAGCAGCTTAACCACGCTTTTCGCTGCCTCCAGGGTTTTGACACCCAAATCGGAAAAGAACACATCAAAATAAGGGGCACATCCGACAAAATAGAGCAACTCGCCTGTCTCAGCTATTTTCAAATCTTCGTTCACCCAATTCAATCTGTTCTGCTTTACCACCGGGGTGGTCATCATATGCATGAGGGATTGCAGCGCGCCGCCGTGGGTGCACCGGCCTTGTTGACCGTACTCCCGCGCTTGTGAACGCAAACCTAAGGTCAGGCTGGTATAGTCCACGGATACAGGACAACCAGCTTCACAACTTTTGCAAGTCAAACAAGCCCACAGCATCGGGTCCTTTAACACCTCATCTTTGGAACGCTGCAGGGTATGCGCTACAATGGTTCTAGGTGAATAGCTGTCATTTACCAACGCAATGGGGCAGGATGCGGTGCACTTGCCACACTCTAGGCAGTAGAAGGCATTGGTTTTTTTGATGGTGTCTGTAATTTCTGTCATTTTAAGTGCCTATTCAATAATTTAGCAATATCATACTATTGTTATGGTTGTCTCAATTAAGAACTGAGTTTTGAATGCAGTCTGTTTCTACCCTTAATATTCTCACCGCCTTAGCGCCTCGGCGGTTAGCCTTTATGAATAATTCCAGTGAGTTAGACTGATTTTTGTCGAGACAAAAAGATATGACCCAAAAATGCTACAAGTGCTGGCAGATTTCCAAACAGTCCAGCCCAAAACCATTTGTTTTCAAACCATCTTTTCGTAACCCCAAAATGCTCCTTCGAAATTAGATGGCAACTAATCGCACTCGACAGCGCAAACACGGCAAGAATATCATTCATGACTCTAATTTCCATTTTGATACCTCACTCACAAAACTAATAGAATTTATGTAACTATTCACCCTGTCATTCTGGAAGAATCTTTTTTGAGTCTACGTCCGGATGAACCTCGCTCACCGTGTTCTTGAATCGACAAAGATTCCTACGGGATGACAGAGTAAGTGAATAGCCACCAATTTATTCTTAAGCGCTCACCTTCCTTTGCCTCAAAAAGCTTGTTCAGATTCATTGCACCACGAATTGGTGGCTGATACTATTATTAACTTCCACGGCCACCACTGACCGTTCACCAGGGAGTGGGAATAAACCAATCATCCTGGCGTTGATTTGACGAGTCTTCTGAGTCTTTTTTGGACAAATTTTGACGCTGCTGTTGTACTTCCTCAATAGCCTCAGCCACCAACATAAAGTAGCGGTCTAAGGCACAATCAGCTTTGAGCCTTAAGGCACAATAGCCTTCTTCAGAGTTCTCACACATCTCACATACTTTTTCGTTCAATAATGCAATGTAGTCGTCCATCCGTGGGCTGTCGAGAGACTCCACCACTTCGATGACCTCTGGGAGGTAAAGTTCAATGTGACAAGTTCGATCAGGTGGCAGTCCGCAGCGAACAAATTTGTGTTCATTCTCAAAAATCCCATCGATACATACCGAACAAACTCGGCGACGAATGGCTTCAAGATATTCTTGCATGGCTTACCTCGTTGAAACCTACATTCTCCGACTGAGTCAACCCTCAGGTGCTCGTCACAACCTTATCAAAACTGTCATTCAGTCATTGTGTCATTTGCCTTTGGCGTCATTGAACCCTGACTTCAAACCTAACTAATGACTATAAGTGACAGCGAACCGTTATGACTTAATGACTCTGCTATTTTTTATCTAAATGTACAAATAAGCAAATCCCTACAATTCTGAACCTTGCGGTTCCGCCGCGTTAGTCTGTTGAGAGTTAAATCTTCGTTTATTTTGCAAAAGTTTTAATAATCTCATAAAAAGTAGTTGGGTTGGGACTATTCACTATTTACTTTTGCCTATTCACTTGCGCTTTAGCGCGCTAAGTCTTACTTTCTGTTTGGGCAAAAAATGTACTTATCACCTGCTCTACATTCTTGCTTTTGCATTTTGGATACTCCGAAGAAATAACTCAACCGTTTCTATAAACTCCTCAGTTTCCTCCCCTTTCGGCCAGGCCCATTGAAATCTTTCAGAGGACAATCCCAGAAGACCGAGCAAATTCTGAACCTTGCCAAAGTGTTCGTCTGCATGCTTGTTCCCAAAACCGTAGTGACAGGCATTCATAGGACAACCAATCGCCAACACACCTATGGCCCCATATTCAAAAGCACGCAATATGAAAGACGGTTCTATCCGGCCAGAGCAGGCGGTTCGGATGAACAAAAGGTTTAAATCCGTTTGAGAAATGTTGCAAAAAATGGAGCGATCAAGATGAGAACCGTACCACGAACAGGTGAATACCACCACGTTTTTCTTAGCCGGAGCCATTTCTTGCAATTTGTTTGTGAACCAATCCTGGGTAAAATACCTCGGAGCGATGGCACTGGATGGACAGATAGCCACACAGGTGCCGCAACCCTTGCAAATGGTTTCATTTATATTGGACACATAAAGCCCGTTAGCTTTGGGAATCAGCATCGGCGCTGAATATTCACAGACCGTGACACAGTCCCCACAGCCACGGCAGATTTCTTCTTTAACATAACAAGTCAGAGGCGTCATCTGAACAGGCAGTTCGCGCTTTCGACTGGTACGCAGCAAGCCATTCCAAGGAGCGGAGTTCAGATTAACTTCATCGAATCCCGAAGGCAGCCGAAGCAGAATCTCTTGCTGTCGGCTGGTTGGCCAAAAAGCTGTCACCACTTTATCACACTCAGGAACACAAACAAAGCACTCGCTGCACGGCCCGCATCGAAGACAGCGCTGCGCCTCTTTTATGGCAGCGGCTTCACTGAAACCCAACTCAACTTGTTCAAAACTCTTGATTCTCTTGGTCAGCTCCAGCTTTGGCATTTCCACCCGCTTTTTCTTCTTTTGTTGTTTTAGGTCAATCTTAATTTCCGTTTCCAATGGTCGGTCCTGAACTAGTTTCTGCTGTAACGGCTCTCCTCTAAGATAGCGGTCGATAGACTGAGCCGCCAAGTGTCCTGCTGCTATGGCATCGATGACCGTATTGGGTCCGGTGACCGCATCTCCGCCGGCAAAGACGCCAGGCCGAGAGGTGGCCAAGGTCACATCATCCACTTCAAATGTGTTCCATTTAGAAACTTTCAGTTCATGATTTTGAGGCAGGAAAGACAAATCAGGTTGCTGGCTGATAGCCGCAACAATGTTATCGACCTCCAGCGGAAATGCTGACCCTTTGATGGGGATGGGGCGACGACGACCGCTCTCATCTGGATCGCCTAACCTCATTTTTGTGCACTCCATCCCAACTACTTTACCATTGCTTCCCAATAACTTAATTGGAGCCGCTAAATAGTGGATTTTTACACCCTCGGATTCCGCCTCTTCGATTTCAGCTTCATTGGCCGGCATCTCCTCTCTGGAGCGACGGTAAACGATGGTCACCTGCTCGCAGCCCAATCGAAGAGCCGTGCGTGCCGCATCAATGGCTGAGTTTCCACCACCAATCACTGCCACTTTCTTACCCAATTTTTTCGGACGGCCCAGATTTACCTGCTTTAAGAAGGAAAGGCCGTCGAGCACGCCCTGGTATTCCTCCTCCCCGGGAATACCTAATTTTAACCCCTTGTGCGCCCCGACGGCCAAAAATACCGCTTTGTATCCTTTGTCAAAAAGGCTCTCTACGGCCTGGTCTCCCGAAAGCTTCCTATTGGTTTTTATCTCGACTCCTAAATTTTTGATCACATCAATTTCGTATTGAATAATGGGACGAGGCAGCCGAAAAGCTGGTATGCCAGCGATGAGCATGCCGCCAGGTTTTGGTAAAGCCTCAAACACCGTGACCCCATATCCTTTTCGAATCAGGTCGTGGGCCGCGGTCAGTCCTGCGGGTCCTGAACCGATAATGGCGACTGTTTCTTTTCTGGTTTGACCAAGCGGTTGGGGCTTCTGCGGTCGATGCATTAGTTCGTAGTCCGCCACATAACGTTTGAGCCAGCAAATAGCCACCGGGGCATCGATTTGGCCGCGATTGCAATATTTTTCACACGGGTGGGTGCAGACGCGTCCGCAAATTCCTGGAAAGGGATTCCTTTCCCTTACCACCTCAAGGGCTTCTTTGAACCGCCCAGAGGCAATGAGTGAGACATAAGCTTTCACATTGACCCCGGCCGGGCACGCCATCATACAGGGAGAAGGTTCAATCCGGCCAACACTGTATTCGCTCTCTACCTCCTGGTTGAGCGAAAGCGTTACTTTCTTTTGGTTCAGAATTTTTTCAAAGGGACTGCAGGTCTGCCCTTTTTGCATTTTGAAATCTCCTCATGAATTCGTCAAGGCACAAAGTGTAAGATAGGTTCAGCGACCACATCTGAGCTAGATTTGTCAATGGCTAACTGTGTGTCTACTGCCTACTGTCTACTGCCTACTGCGTACTGCGTAGTGCCCACTGCCTACTTTCTTAATGATGATGCGCCCTTGAAAAATGCTCATGCACAATACGCCAGGTCTCGTTCTTTTTGTGAAAGACATGGGTCCCCCGTCCGGGAATATCGAGCACCCGGCCACCGTCATCGATGCTCACCACCCAGTGAAAACTCGCCACGGCTATACTCCCAAAAAATTGTGTCAAAACATTTGAAATTGAATACTCCACTTTCTCGCCTTCTTGAAGATAATATTCAAATGTTTTTCTCAGATCATCCAGTCCCTGAATTCTTTCGTGCGTGGTGGATGAGAATCCAATCAGTTCCGGGTCGAAAAATGTCAGGACTTTTTCCAGATCTTTATGATTGAACGCTGCTGCCATCTCTTGTTCAATTTTGGTAATTTCTTTCTCTGCGTCAGCCATGATTCAACGCTCCTTGAATTTCTGAAGAATTCGAATCAAATGTCAGATAGGTCTACGACCATATCTGACCTACATTTTATTGCTACATTTTACTGCCTACTGCTACTGTTGTCTGCCTACTTTTCTCATCGGTCTTTGCGCCTTTGTGAGAGATATTTCTTTTTTCCATGCCGTATTCGTACCCCTTGTCAAAAGCCTTCAAATTTAACTCCAAATATCGCTCAGGCACGGTGCCGGGAATGGCCTTCTTTAACGCCTCTGGTGAAATCACCTGGGTAACAGCCGAGAAGAAGCCCAGCATCACCAAATTAGCCACCATTTTATTTCCCAACTCTTCTGCAAAGCGCGTGGCCGGCACGGAGAATTTCTTAATGTTACTCCCTACAGACATGATATTGACCAAGTCTTCATCCACCAGCAAGGTGCCATCTTCTGTTAACTCAGGCAGAAATTTATCGCAGGCGTCCTTGGACATTGATACTAAGATATTGGGTTTGGCAATGTAGGGGTAATGAATTTTCTCGTCTGAAACCACCAGTTGCGCACTACAAGCACTGCCTCTGGCTTCCGGGCCAAAGCTTTGGGTCATGGTGGCGTGTTTATTGTCAAAGAGGGAAGCCGCCTTACCCGCTAAAATCCCGGACAAGATAATCCCCTGACCGCCGAACCCAGAAAATCTAATCTCTGTTCTCATTGGCTACCCTTCCATATTGTTGGTATTTATCTCCAAAGACCTGAGTGAAGCGATTGTTTAGTGAAGCAATAAATGTAGGCCGTTCGCGGTCGACAAATTTACCCACCACAATTTGGCCTTTAAAACCGATGTCCAATTCTCGCGTGTCAGCTCCATGCTTAATCACGCTATGGTCATGATAATATTTCAGCTCGTCTAATCCATCACCCAATCGATTTCTTCGCGAATACAGAGTTGGACAGGGTGCAATAACTTCCACAAAAGAAAAACCTTTTTTCTGCATGGCTTCTGTCATTGATTTTGTTAGCCGTCGTATGTGAAGAGCCGTCCATCGAGCCACGTACACGGCGCCGCTGCCTTCGGCCAAAAAGGGTAAATTAAAAGGATGTTCAAAACAGCCATACGGGGAAGTTGTTGTCGTGGCGGTCTCAGGAGTAGTCGGTGCCAATTGCCCCCCTGTCATAGCATAGTTAAAATTATTGATACAGAGCACGGTAATATCCACATTCCTGCGAGCGGCGTGAATAAAATGGTTGCCTCCAATAGCAATGAGGTCACCATCGCCGCTGAACACCACCACGTTTAATTCAGGATTTGCTAACTTAAGTCCGGTGGCAAATGGAATAGCGCGGCCGTGCGTTGTGTGAAAAGAATCTAATTTGATATAACCTGCAATTCGTCCGGAACAGCCGATTCCAGAGACGATCACTATTTTATCTAACGGAATCTCCGCTTTTTCCAAGGCCATAGCAAAAGCTGTAACCGCTGTACCAATGCCACAGCCCGGACACCAAATATGCGGCATCCGGTCCATCCGCAAGATATTTTCCATCGGGTGAGTCGGGTCAGTCGCTTCAGCAGTTGCCATAGTCGCTGTGGTTTTAATCGTTTCAGTCGGTGCACTTATGTCAGTCACTTCAGTCATTTTGCAGCCTCCTCGATGAGTTTAAGTATGTCCTCGGGGTCATGAACCCAACCGCCTGCGTGGGGCGCTAAAAACACTTTTGCGTTGCCCGCGACGCACCGCTCGAATTCATATACCATCTGTCCAAGATTGAGTTCAACTATGACCAGTGATTTTACTCTTTCAGCAATTTTCTTAATGCGTTTTTCAGGAAAAGGCCAAGCAGTAATCAGACGAAATAATCCAACGCTCAATCCCTTCTCTCTAGCCAATTCAATGGCCCGCAGGGACACTCTTGAGCTTATCCCATAGGAGACCACCACCACCTCAGCTTGTTCAATTTGGTCTTCTTCATACTGTATGATGTCCTCCGCATTTTTGTTAATTTTGTCTAAAAGCCGCGATACACATTTCTGCTGAACCTCTGCATTCATAACCGGATAACCCTTTTCATTGTGAGTCAAACCCGTGATATGAAACCGGTATCCTTCACCCGTGTTGGCCATAAGCGGCACCATCCCATCGCCACTATTAACCTCATACGGAAGATACTTATCTTTGGGTCCTTTATATAGTCTTCGATTAAAGACTTCGATCTCCTCAGCCGGAGGAATCACGACTTTTTCCATCATGTGACCCACACATTCATCCATCATGACCATCACGGGCACACGGTATTTTTCAGAAAGATTGAAGGCCTCGATAGTCAGATCAAAGCATTCTTGAGGGGAATTGGGCACCAGCGCAATGATTTCATAGTCACCGTGCGAACCCCAGCGCGCCTGCATCATGTCCTGTTGACCTGGCAAAGTTGGTAAACCGGTCGAGGGACCCCCTCTCTGGACATTTACAATCACACACGGAGTCTCGGTCATGGCCCCCAAACCGATATTCTCCATCATCAAGGAAAAGCCCGGTCCGGAAGTTACGGTCATGGATTTCTTTCCGCCCCAGGAGGCACCCAGGATGGCCGCCATAGAAGCTAACTCATCTTCCATTTGGATAAAAATTCCACCGACCAAAGGAAATCGCGAAGCAATTCTTTCAGCAACTTCGGTGGAAGGAGTGATGGGATATCCGGCGAAAAAGCGACAGCCAGCGGCCAGCGCCCCTTCGGCACAGGCATGATCGCCGTCTAAATAATGGGCCCCGGTCAGAACACCCTTGGGATCAGCTTTCACCTTTCTCCACCTCCTTTCCCACGGTCGTGGTCATCTCCACTCTCGGCTGGCTATTTTTTAAGGTGACAAAGATCGCAAATTCAGGACAAATTATTTCACAAAGTTGGCAGTGGACACACTCGTTCTCTTTTACCACTACAGGTGGATGGTAACCTTTGACATTGTAACCATCAGACAATTCTAATACATCCTTGGGACAGTATTCTACGCAAAAACTGCACCCTTTGCACTGATTCTCAAGAATGTGAATCACACCACGAGGAACTTCAACTTTATCGGCATCCAAGGGCTTACGCCAGTATTTCACGGTGACTCCTCCAATTAACATGTTAAATAAAGATTGACTGATTTCTAAGCAATTTCACTGTTATATCCACAGCAATGCTGGATAGTCGATTTGAATTTCAGCGCTTGTATCAAGCATCGAGGTACGAGCTCCAGAATCATCTCACCTGAATTATTCATAAATTCCACCACAAAGACACAAAGATCACTAAGAATATTGAACTTATGTCACAAAGAATTTTAAAACTCAGTTTTTAAACCTCAGCTTCTGCCTGTCTTTGTAATTCTTTATTAGTTCTTTATTTATAATAACTTTGTGTAATTTGTGTCTTTGTGGTTATAAATTATTCAGGTTCAATATTTCATTACGACTTCCATGACACGCGGACCCCAAAAGCTTGCGGGGTTAGCGTTTGTTCGGTATATAAGGACACACTTTTGGAAAAAGGTCAGCGCCTAATCACGATTTGCGCAATCAATTTACGATAAGCCATTTGCCAAATAAAGGCACTTTAAGGAAACATCGCTTCGATTCTTTTGTCGGTAAATTCGCCCCGGAATAAATACACCCCTTTCTGAAGTGCCTCATGCAACTTAATGGTTTTTTCAATTCCTAGCTCAGCGGTTTCCATGACATACGGGAATACCACATTGCTCAGAGCATGTGAGGATGTTCTTGGAACGGCAGACGGGATATTGGGCACACAATAATGAATCACTCCTTCTTGAACAAAAACCGGGTCGGAGTGAGTGGTTGGTCTTGACGTTTCGATGCAGCCCCCCTGGTCAATGGAGATATCCATGATGACCGTACCTTTTCTCATTTCTTTAATCATTTCTTTTGTAACCAAGCGCGGCGGCTTCTCGCCGTGAATAAAGACCGCGCCGATAAACACATCCGCAAATCGAAGAGACTTTTCAATATTATAGGGGGTCGCCAAAGCCGTTACGGCACGTTTGTTTGTCAATTCATCAATGCGCCGGAGTCGATACAAATCCCGGTCGAGAACCATGACCTGAGCGCCGAGGCCAAGAAAAGCTTTGATAGCACTTACGCCCACATGACCGGCCCCAAGAATAACTATGGAAGCCGAGGGGATTCCAGGCTGCGCGCTGATGAGCACCCCTCGACCTCCTTTCGGCAGCTCTAAATAATGCCCAGCGATTTGAGGCAGCATAGCCCCAGCAATCCCACCCATGGCATCTAAAACAGAATGTTCTTTCTCTTCCATTTTCATAAGCTCGTAGCCCACGGCCGTAATCTTCTTATTCATGAGTTGCTGGATACTCTTTGGTGTCCGCATGCCCAAATGGAGTGATGAGAACAAAGTCTGTCCCTCCACCATCATCTCGGTCTCTGCTTCAGTGGGCGGCTCAACTTTTATGATGGTATCAGAGCGGCCAAAAACTTCTTCGTGTGAATAGACCGTCTCACCGCCGACCTTCCGATAATCCTCATCCAAAAACCCACTACTGATGCCGCAGCCGGTTTCCAAATAAACTTTGTGCCCTTCCACGATTAGCTCGTAAACCCCGGCGGGCGTAACAGCCACACGATTTTCTTCAACGGAAATTTCTCCTGGTATTCCAATATTCATTTTGCGAATATTTCCTGCTTTGGCGCAAAAATACAAAAGGACTTATTTACCATAGACAAAATCCATGCCAATACCAACATCTAAATATTAATAATGGAGAGAGTTAACCTATTGATTTTATGTGGACTATTTTTTCTAATCTTTGATGATCCAAGAATTTTTCTCATTTTTAAGAATCGAGGCTGGAATTTTCTCATTTTTGCGAGAAAAATTATTTGCAACACGGCTGTGCTGCCAAGGCTCTTATGTTATATAATAGTAAATGAATCTAAATTGTCTTGACATTAATATTGAAATATTCTAAATTACCACGAAAATTTAGAGTTAGTCCAACACTATTCAAGGTAGAGTCCTATGGTATTTGAAATCGAGAATCCCGATCGCATTACGGCTGCCGAAATTGTAGTGGGCATCCCATCCTACAATGAAGCAGATTCTATTGCTATTCCTGTTGACACAGCAAGCAAAGGCTTACTGCAATATTATCCAAACAAATCTTCAGTAATTATCAATGTAGATAACCATTCGCCAGACGGAACCAAAGAAGTATTCTTTAACACACCAACACAGGTTCCTAAAATCTATGTTTCAACACCAGAAGGTGTTAAAGGCAAGGGCCATAATGTCAGTAATCTCTTTGAGGTTTCGGCTGAGCTCCGGGCCAAAGCCATCATCATGCTTGACGCTGATCTCAAAAGCATCACGACCAGTTGGATTGAGCATCTATTGGAGCCGCTCTTTGATGGCTACGACTTTGTGGTGCCGATTTATGTGCGCCACAAATACGACGGCACCATTACGAACAGCATTGCCTATCCCCTGCTGCGCACACTCTACGGCCTGCGAGTTCGACAACCCATTGGAGGTGATTTTGGTATTTCTGGCAAGCTGGCTCGTTGCTTCTTAGTGGAAAAGACTTGGACCGAGGATGTCTCTCAATTTGGTATTGACATTTGGATGACCACCATTGCCATTGGCCGACATTTCAATGTGTGCCAGACTTTCATGGGCTCGCCAAAATCCCACCGGCCGAAAGACCCTGCGAGCGATTTAGGACCGATGTTTGAGGAAGTTGTGGGCACAATCTTTCAACTGATGATTGATTTCGAATATCTTTGGAAGGACACGTTTGAGTCGAGACCAAGTATTATTTATGGTTTTGGCCTTGGACAAAAAGACGACGTGCCAGAGGTAAAAGTCAATCGCAATCGCCTGTATGATTCATTCTTATTAGGATTTAAAAAGTACAAAGATATTTGGAAAAAGGTCTTGTCAGCGCAAAATTGGCAGGTAGCACAAGGGTTAAAAAACATGAGTTGTGATGACTTCTATTACCACAGCGATGCCTGGGCCCGCATTCTATTTGACTTTGCCATTGCATACCGTAGCCAAATTATCGAACGCCGTCAACTTCTCAAGGCGGTACTCCCCTTTTACCATTCCCGCACACTTTCCTTTGTGAACAAAACCAACCGAATGGACACGCAGGAAGCCGAAATCTATCTTGAAAATATCATGCGGGTATTCGAAGGTGAAAAATACTATCTCATAGAACGATGGGATCAATCGCTGAAAGAGAATGGCTTCAGCAAGGTGTCTCATTTCCTGACGTGAGCCGTTGCATCTTAAACATGTTCCAACGCATCTCTTAAGTCCTCGGTAATATCATGCCAATCTTCCAAACCAACGGAAAGTCGGATGCCACCGGGTTCCATGCCCGCTTTCGCACAACACACCCACGGCCGCGCTGATAGCTGCCATGCCAGTCGCAAAAGTCACGCAGATCTCGCCCCCTTCGGCATACGCCAAGTTTTCTTCCAACATGCCGCGGCTGGGCTCATCCAGACGGTCGTAGATGTAAATCGGAATGTGCTTGGTCTCATCGATGTTCTCACTGGCAAATTCAAAAAATCCTTTGGCTCCCCGTTGAGTTGATCTTAACCGATACATGGCCGAAGCTGACATGGGTGGATTTACGTGATGGACATAATCCCACTTCTTGCTTTCAAAGTTTCCATGAATTAGATGGGTGCGCACACGATACTGTTCTTTTGATTTCTTACGTTTCATTTCTGTAGAATTCATGGTTATACCTCCTCTTTGTCATCTACTCTTTTCACAAATATCTCTGCGCATAAGTCCGATTCAAGGGCCAAC
>JBHIAW010000061.1:0-15286 GCA_046758765.1 bacterium | reverse complement strand
TTTTTCAGATGCAGCCCGACACCTATATTTTGTTAGCCATTGGCACGCATAAAGATATCTTAGGACGGTAGAGGAAAGAGCAAATCTATGATTGAGCTAGTTACAATGACCTTTATCGTCGTTGGGGTATCAAGCTTAGCCGCAGCACTGACTTTAAACCGCCCCGGTAAAGACCAACCTAAGAATTAACTCAACATCACATCTTTTAGGGTGCACTTTTCGCTTGTTTTTTACGCACAAATTCGCTACGATTTAGGGTGTTCAAGAAAGGGTCGTTTGTTAGACAGCGCCAAGAAAGTTACCAAAGATTGAGGAGAACAATAATGGCTATGAGACCCAAGAACTCCACAGAAAAAGACCTGCATCTAATTGAGCAGTTAGAAAAGAAAATTGACGATTGGCTAAGAACGATATACACTGCCGGACTATGTGAGTTTCATTTCGACGAACTGTGGAAAAAGGGATGGAGGGATATACCCAAAGAAGTAGGGTATGAACTTTTTCGTAGGTACAGAGAAAAGGGTTGGGATGTGGAACACGTCTTTGAGGGGCAGAAATGGCACTATATTAAGTTTAAAATACCAGCAGCTTGAATTGAACTTATAGACAGAACATTGATAAGATTTCGGAGAATTAATAATGGCACTTTCATTTAAAGAATTCACAGAACTGTCCCCAGAAGACCTGCAGATTGTCGAGAAGCTAGAGAAAGAAATTGATGTGTGGCTGGCGAAAGAAGACGATGGAAGGAGCGGCTTTATAGGAATTTTTTATGTTAAAAACGATGTGAAGCATAAATATAGTATTGTAACAGAACGACTTCGCCGATATCGACACATTGGTTGGAAAGTGACCTTTAAGATTCATCCTTATGATGATTACAGCGCAGAGTTTGCGTTCAGAAAGCCTTCCGCCAAGTTTAATTAGAACCCAAATTATGCCCCAAACAAACCACAAAACCCAAGTAGCCGTCTACGTCCGCGTCTCCACCTTATAAAATCTACCTGGAATACATTAACAACAAGTCCAGATCCAAGGGCCGTGGCCAGCGTGCCCAATTTACCCAAATGTTCTTTAGTCAACCGGGCTTATTTCTGAAAACTTCTCGAGCTGCCACTGCAGGTCATAAGAAAGCCAGTGGTCGAAAACTGCTGGCTTTCTTTGTTGATTCTGAGTTTTAGAATTTCTAAATTCTATCGTAACTATTCAGCCCATATGTCATGCCGCAGGCATCTTCCCTCGTAATGGCAAAAATTTACAAGCCTACAAAGCCTCTGTGGTTAAGGAGAGAAGATTCCTAACGGAATGACACCTGAGCAATTACTTTCTATCTAAAATATTCTAGTGTAAAGAAGTTGCAAATAGAACTTTACTGAAACTGGAGGAGAGGGAAATTATGAGAAAGATTTGCATACTGGTTTTCGCCCTTTTGTTGCCTTCTGTCACAAAGCTTTATTCCGCCGACGATTACTGGCAGCAATTTGTCCATTACACCATGGATGTTACCCTTTTACCGACTGAGCATGCATTACGTGGGGAAGAAACCATCGGTTACAAAAATAACTCTCCAGATACTCTCTACAAATTTTACTTGCATCTTTATCCAAACGCCTATCGTGATTCAGAATCTATCAAAGCCAAAGAAGCCAGACACTATTATCGGGAGATCAAGACTAAACCCGAAGACGCTGGTTACTTGAAGATTGAGAAATTTCGGATTTTAAGTAAGAATAAAGGCCGTGAAACTACCGAGCTAACGGCTTTCAAAATCAACGATACGATTTTGGAATCAGACCTGCCGGAACCCCTGCCACCAGGTGGTGAACTTCAAGTTGAGTTATCTTTCTACCATAAGGTAAGAAAATTCACCGGTCGGGCTGGCTATCGAGGCAATCAATACGATTTTGCCCAATGGTATCCCAAAGTCTGCGTTTATGATGAAACCGGGTGGAACGCTGAACCCTTTCATTATGTTGGCGAATTTTATGGCGAATTTGGAACCTACGACATCACCATTAAGGTACCTTTTGAATATATCGTTGCTGCCACAGGAGAAGTGGTGGAAGGCGACCCGGGATGGAACCTGGTAAAAGTAGACACTTCCTTATCTGACGAAGAATGGCAACAAGTCTCAAAAACCATGAAAGAAGCCATTCGTGAGCAGGCGAATAATAGTAGAATGAGAACCGTAAAGTTCCACGCAGAACAGGTTCACGATTTTGCTTGGGTCACCTCACCAGACTTTTTATACGAAGCCGGTGAATGGGATGGAATTCCAATCCACGTGCTCTATCGCTCGCACGCTAAAGACAAATGGAGTAAGGTTGTAACGGAGCGGGGGGCCAGAGCCTTAGAATGGCTGTCTACCAAATTCGGACGCTATCCTTACCCACAGCTTAGCATCGTGCATGGACTGCTTGGCGGAGGTATGGAGTACCCGATGCTGGTGATGAATAGTTCGGAAAGCGAAGGACTGATCCTACACGAAGTGGGACATATTTACTTCTACGGTATTTTTGGAAATAATGAATGGAAAGAAGCCTGGCTGGATGAAGGATTCACCAGCTTTCAAACTCGATGGTATATGGAAGCCCGCTATGGCAAATGGGGCTTTGACCGAAATAAGGAATTGAAACAGGCCAACTGGTTGCAAAAATATCGACCGAGATATACCAGACGCGAACGTGACCGAAACAGCGCACTTAATTACATGCATTCTGGTCACAATGAACCTATTTCAAAATATGCATATGAATACCGCGAACCGTTAGGTTACAGGATGAATGCTTACACCAAGGGCGCTTTCTTTTATGATATGCTCAAATATGTTGTTGGGAAGGAAACTTTTGAGAAAATATGTCACGAGTACTTTGACCGATGGGCTCTAAAACACGTCAACGAAGCCCGGTTCAAGGAAGTTTGTGAGGACGTGAGCGGCATGGATTTAGATTGGTTTTTCGACCAATGGTTACACAAAACCGTAACAGTAGATTATGCTTTGGACAAAGTAAAAGAGAGAAAAGTTGAAAATGGTTGGTTAACAGATGTAACAATTAAGCGCAATGACCAGGGCGTTATGCCTGTGGATGTGCAGCTCACTACGCAATCCGGAGAAACATTTGTGCAGCGCTGGGATGGTAAAGATTCAAAAGGCACGGTCACATTTAATACGGTCACGAGACCCAAACAAGTTATTCTTGATCCTAACGATGCAATCTTAGACAAGACTCGTTTGAATAATGGTCCGTTACAATTTAAGTTTCTCTTCGAGTATCCTAATATGTCTTATTCACCAAGAGAGGCCTATTTGGTGACCTGGCGACCGAGTGGTTGGTATAATGAAGTGGACAAAGCACGTATTGGCGGCCGATTAAAAGGTCGATATGCGAACAGTAGAAAGTTTGAATTGGGCACATGGTTTGGTTTAGATTCACAAAAGTGGGATGGTCGGTTCCGGTACTCTAACCAGATTTCTCAACTGAGCCCTCGCACCACCGGCTCAATAATGGTGCAGAAAATGGAAGGAAGATTTGAAGTAGATGCTCACTTGTCTTTTATCAAAGGAAAGTATTTGGCCGTACCTCCCAACCACTATTTTTGGGTCGGGTTTAACCATTCCCAACTGGTCGGCAGTAACGCTGAAGATTATACTTTGAGAGAATTTGACCAAAAGAACGATTCGACCCTTATTACCTGGGAAGATGGAATCGTCAATAAGTTGTATTTTCGCTATTGGGTTAATCCCAGAGGCCTGCACTGGTTTTCAAATCTCACAATTGGATTTGACACGGTTCAAGAGGACTGGGACAGCGATTTTACTTATAATTCCCTGTTCTCAGAAATAAAAATCTGGCTGCCTAAATACGATGAAGGCGTATTCTTAAGAATCTATGGCGGGAAAGTATTTCAATCTGAGGACACGCCGATTCAAGATTTACTCTTCTTGGATGGAGCCAATCCACGTGAACGATTCAAACGATTCTACTTGAGAAGCGACGGCTCCATACCTGAAGAACTACACTACCATCTACCAGGTGGCGGCAATCTTCGGGGATATTACAATAATCCGATCATAGGCGATCAAATATTTGCTTTAAATATTGAAGTTCGAAGGAAATTGCAGCAAAAATTGTTTAAGGAGGGTAGGCTTCGCTTTCTGGGAACTACAAGCTTAGTGGCTTTTGTTGACCTTGCAAGTATGGAATTTCTGGACTCGAGCAGAAACTTTTTCGCGGATGCAGGATTCGGGCTTCGATTTCAAAAATTCCTACCAGACAATTGGTACACGATCTTTACCGGGGGCCGGAATCTAACCTTCCGTCTTGATTTTCCCATCTGGGTCAGCGATCCCCTGCCGGACGAAAACAGCGTTCGGTTTCGCTGGGTTTTTGGTTTTGAGCAGGCGATCTGAATCGAAATTACGCATTACAAAAACTTCGGTATTCTGATTAACAGCGGGACATAAATATGACAGGTCGAACTCCACACCCCAATATGGCCATCATCGTCATCGGTGGGCTACTGGTGGGCACCTTACTCCTTACACAAAAGTCAACCTAGGAAGGTATGATTGACAACTTGTTGTCAACTAGTAATTAAATTTATTGTCAACTCCACATTTTGCTCTCACAGGGACATTTACACCTGCATGCTTCTGTCACTGCCGAATCCGGGCTCGTGGCAAATCGTGAATTCAATGTCGAATTGAAGAACAGCGCCGATGTCAAATTTGCCCTGGAAAGATTCGAAGAGTTGTGGCAGGATGCGGTCGATGTTTCCGAAGAATACGTAGAGGTTGTGAGAAGACAGACCTGGCTGAACGATGAAATCACACCATACGAGCTTTACCTTAAATTCCTTTACGAGTATTTCAAAGAGGATATCAATTTAGACGAGGAGGATGCGGACGTCTATTTGCCTGAAGGCTTTTTAGATTTAAAATATCAAAGACAGGCTGTGGTCGCTGCCAGAAAAATATTAGATGCCTATCATGGCGTTTTTATTGCGGATGTGGTTGGTATGGGAAAAACATTTATTGCAGCCCTGCTGGCACAGCAATTACCGGGAAAGATTCTGGTCATTTGCCCGCCCGTACTGCAAGAATACTGGTATGAGACCTTCTTCGATTTTGGCGTGCGCGGTTTTAAAGTAGAGTCTCAAGGTAAATTGGATCACATCATCAAGAAGGGGTACGAACAATTTGATTATGTGATCGTGGATGAGGCCCACCGGTTTCGCAATGAAGTTACCCAGGGGTATGAAAAGCTGCACCAGATCTGTTGGGGCAAAAAACTCATCCTGGTCTCCGCCACGCCGTTAAACAACACGGTTGAGGATATTTACAGTCAACTTAAACTGTTTCAGGTGCCTAGGAAAAGTACCATTCCCGGGGTGCCCAATCTGGAAAAATTTTTCAACTCCCTGAAAAAGCGTCTGAACGAATATGAGAAGGATGATCCCGAATACGTTGAAATTGTTAAATCTGTTTCGGCTGAGGTGCGGGACAAACTCTTAAAATACATTATGATACGCCGCACCCGTGCGGAAGTCATGAATTACTTCAGCAAGGACCTTGAAAAGCAGAATCTTTCGTTTCCTGAGATAGACGATCCCATGCGCATCATCTACACGTTTGACGATCATACCAATACGATCTTTAATCAAACCGTTGAACTTTTGAAACAATTTACCTACTCCCGCTACACCCCTTTACTCTATTTAAAAAAGCCGGTTACCGAATCTGGTCTTATTTTATTGCAGTGGTGGGGGTATTTTCGAAAACCAAAATAAAAGTGTGGCCATGGCGCGTGATTTAATCCGGGAGAATTTCGATCCCAATTATAAGCAGCAAAGTGAGATCATTCGAATTCTGATTTCCACCGACATTTTGTCCGAAGGGATCAACCTGCATCGCTCTAATATGGTGATCAACTACGATCTGCCCTGGAATCCTGCCAGAGTGATGCAGCGGGTGGGTCGCGTGAATCGGGTGGGAACGAGGCACAAAAATATTCATATTTTTAACTTTTTCCCCACCGCTGCGTCTGAGTTGCACTTAGGATTGGAGGCCAGCATCAAAACGAAAATTCAGGCGTTTCACGATACTTTGGGAGAGGATGCCAGATATCTGACCGACGAAGAGGAGCTTTCTACGCACCAATTATTCGGCGATGCCCTGTATAGAAAACTCATCGATAAGAAAAGCTATCAGGGCGAAGAGGAAGAAGAAAAATCCGAATTAGAGTATTTGCACCTCATTCGTAAAATTCGCGATGAACAAACCGACCTGTTCGAGAAGATGAAGCGGCTGCCTAAGAAAGCGCGCACCGGGCGCAAGATGCTCTCGTTCGAGCAAGACCAATTGCTTACTTTTTTCCGCAAAGGGAAGCTTAAAAAATTCTTCATGACCGATGGGCTGGAGGCGAAAGAGCTGACATTTTTTGATGCGGCTGAAATGTTTAAGTGCCATAGCGAGACCCCAAGAGAAACGGTTCCTAAAATGTACTTTGAGATGCTCGACAAAAATAAAGCCCAGTTCGATCTGATTACTTCCGGCGAAATAATTGAAAAGACTCCCAGCAGAGGAGGCTTGTCCAATGAGAAATATATTATCCGCCGCCTGAAAGCCCAGGACATCAAGCATTTTAAAGGCTACACCGAAGATGATGAAGAATTTCTCAGGACAGTCTTAGCGGCTTTCGAAGATGGCATCGTTCCCAAAAATACTAGCAAGCGACTCAAAAGGGAACTGGAAAGGGAAGGCCATCCTCTGAAGGTTTTAGGAACTCTTCGAAGAAATATTCCGAAGTCATTATTATTTGGTAACCAGGCCACGGAATCCCATGCTTATAATCCGCGGGAAGTTATTTTATCAGAATACTTTATCCCATAAGAAAAAGAAATTGTTGTAGTAATGGTTTATGTTTATTATTTTTATCCTTAAAATGAGCGATTCTCTTCGATGTCATTCCGCGGGCATCTTCCCTCTTTAGCGCACAACCAGGGAAGATGCCTCCGGCATGACAGTTTTAGGTGTTTTGCTACATTTCACCTAAAAGGTGATGCTTCCAGGCAATAAATCGTTTAGTTTAGGTTTAATTTAATCGAAATGAAATAGAGGTCAAAATGCGAATTACATACGATTCAAAAGTGGATGCTCTGTACATTAGCTTTCTTGAAATCACCGTTATCACGAAGCATGTTGCCGAAGGGATCGCGGAGGATTATGACCCAGAAGGCAGAATAGCGGGTATTGAGATACTTGACGCTGCCAAACGCTTTGGCAGTAAAGAGGTCTTTGAAGAAGTAACCTTCGAGGATTTGGTTCTGCATGCTACTTAAACGATCCCCTAAGAATCATGAATGGAAATGTAAAGCCAACTTTTAGAACGTTTTTTCTTCGATTTGGTCGATTATGGGTTGACAATATAAATCACATCTTGTAATTTCATGATAAATGAACCCAGAAATATTATCGCCTATTACCGAAATTGAAACCGTGACCGAAGGGAAAAGAATACGCATATTAAAGTATCTGAAGAAAAGGTATGGAGGTCAGCATTGGAAGAAGAAAAAACGCGTGGCCATGGTTAAAGATCCTTATTCGGGTTTACCCCGTCGAGCAGAAGTTCATTGGTTTGAAGCTCATGGGGTGGGTAAAGTCGAAATTAAAAGAAAACGGTGGTTAGAATAAATGAAAGTAAAATGTATTTGTAACAAAGGCATTGTTCAACCGGAAGGCTCACAACAGTGGCTTGAAGTTAAAGACGGACTTGCGGGCAGTTTAACCATTGGCAAAATATATGAAGTCCTGGAAATCGACGGTGCAGACTACCGGATCATCGATGATGAGGGGGAGGATTATCTCTACCCGGCAGAATTCTTTGAAATTGTTGAAGCGACCCCTTTGGAACGCACTTTTTTGCAGAAGCAATCGATTGACAAATGACACCAATTTAATTTCGTCTGCAAAGGGTGACGCAACGGTCTCCTATCCTCCTCCGACTTTTTCTGACTATCAGAAATGTACTCTTATTCCACTTAAGACCCAAATCTATTTTCTTCGGGTGTCATGGACAATTAAAAGAGGACAGCTATGAATCGCAACGAAGCCAAACACCTTATCGAACAAACCTTCAACAATCCCTTTGGGGAAGTCCGCTTCCGTCGGTTCATCAAGAATCTTTTAAATGAGTTGAACGAACAAAAACCGTTCCGCGACTACCACTCCGGTGCGTACATTCGCGATGCCTTCCGACTGTACATCCGAAAATATAAACGCATTGGCCAATACACTGATCCGGAAGGCAATGTCCTGGACGTTCTGGTGGTGGAGTTGAAAAGGGCCACCTCCCTGGAACGCGCCCGCACCACCCAGCGCAATTTTGTCGCCTGGTATTTGAAAAATCGTGGTGAGAAAGAGGCCGCGCTGGTAGCTTACCACACCAGCGGCTTGGAAGAGTGGCGCTTTTCTTGCGTTCGCATGAATTACAAAACCGAGGCAACCGAAAGCGGGAAAATCAAAGTCAAAGAAGAGCTCACCCCGGCCCGGCGTTATTCCTTTCTGGTGGGCAAAAACGAGCCCAACCATACCCCGCAGCAGCAACTGTTCCCGATCTTATTAGACGATCGCCACAATCCAACCCTTGCTCAAATTGAAGACGCGTTCAGCATTGAGAAGGTCACCAAAGAATTCTTCCAGAAGTACAAAGACCTGTTCCTTCGAGTAAAAGAAGCGCTGGAACAGATCGTGGCACAGGATGCCAGGATTCGCAACGAATTCAAGCAAAAGCAAATTGACACCGTGAATTTCGCCAAAAAGCTGCTTGGGCAGATTGTGTTTCTCTACTTCCTGCAAAAGAAAGGCTGGTTTGGCGTCCAGCGAGGCGAGGAATGGGGAACCGGTTCCAAGCACTTCTTGCGGGAGCTGTTTGAGAAAAAGCATGGAGACTACCGGAACTTCTTCAACGACATTCTCGAACCGCTGTTTTACGAAGCCCTGCGCTATGACCGGTCCCATGACCACGATTATTACAGTCGCTTTGATTGCCGCATCAGAGTCAAACAATCTTGATCACCGAATATGGCAACTGGAAGATGAGAAAAGACTAAAGTTAAAATCTAATATCGAGAATGGACCGCGGAAATTACTCGAATTTGAAGGAGTTAGAATTTATCGGGGTGTGACTACCGGATGCAATCCAGCCTTTATTATTGATAAGAGGACTAGGGATCAGCTAATACAAGAGTATCCTCAAAATAAAGAAGTTATAAAACCATTATTGTGATGAAAGCCGGCAATCCAAAGACTATGAAAGAAAATGATTCTGGTGATTTAGATTTTTATTGTGTTTTAAATATGAATCATTTACTTTATAAACAACAAAATATGTGGATTCAGACACCTAATTGAAAAGACGGAGTGGTTCAATATGTCAGCTATTAAAGAAAAAATGATCTCGATTATTAACTCCTTGCCAGATGACAAGAACGAAGAAGAATTGTTAGAGGAATTCTTAACCAAACTGATGTTAGAGAAAAGTAAAGAACAGTTTGAAAAAGGACAATATGTTACTCATGAAGCCGTAAAGAAAGAATTACTCAATGGCTAAGATTCGATGGTCACTTGAGGCCTATGAAAGGCTGAAGACCATTAAAGAATTCATTGAGCAAAAGTCTCCCTAGGCGTCACAAAAGATTGTAAAAGGATTATTAAAGCAAATAGATAACATCGCACGTTTCCCCAGAATTGGTAAAAAAGTGTTCTCCTCTACTTATCCAAACCTGAGAGTTTTGATTTGGAAAAAATACAAAATTTACTACGAGTATAAAGAACGGGATGATGTAATCGAAATTTTGGGAATTTGGGATTCCAGATCAATGTTGCCGAATTTCTAAGTTTTACTAGCACACCCTATTCCAATCCCGATGTATAAAGCAAAAGATGTAAGTGTGAATTAATAAGAGCGATCATCAACGAAGTGGTATAAGTCGGGCAGAGTGGATAAGATTGGAACCATCCATGTGGCTCAAAGGCAACCGGCTGAAATTATTGAAATTCGGGACGCGGTAAAGCGGTTAGAAAGAAAAGTGGCTTAATATGAATATAAATGAGAACACACGGTAGGCTCATGGTCTATCACATCTACTGTGATGAAAGCCGTCAGTCAAAAGACCGTTTCATGGTGATCGGGGGCATCATTATTCCCTCTGGAAATGTGGACGAATTTAATGATACGATGCAAAAGTTTCGGCTTGAACAAGAAATGTTTTTAGGGTTGGGCCAAGCACTAAGCGAATTATCTAGTTGCTTACCGGCTAATTATTGTATATTGTTTTTTAATGTGTCCAATCGCATTGTTTTGGGTAAATCCATTATAGCAGAAGCCGGTCTTGGTGAGGAAATCGAAATCCTGGTTCAAGAAGGGGCTATTTTTATTTTACCCGCCGTTAAGCCAGACGGTTGGAAGGCATTGGAAGCGTTAGGCAAAGATGCTACCAAAGGCGTTTTAGAGAGTCCATCTGAACATCATAATCACTACCTTTATGGGGCAAGAAAGCAAAGTTAAATAGAAAAGCTAACAAAGTAAATAACAGTCAACCTTTCAAAGGTTCGGAACCTTTGAAAGGTTTAGAAGCCACCGCCTTAGCCCAAACTATTGCAATTTGAATTATGAAACGTACGACAGCCTTGATACTATCATTACAAAACTTAATTATCAGCACCCTACTTCAAGAACAATACCTTTTTCGTCAGTGAGGTGGTCTTTCCCGCGGCGGTGGTCGCCTTTAGTCGGTACAGGTACATCCCACTGGACAGGTTCTCGGGGCGCCACACCACCTCGTGTCGGCCCGCAGGACGCGGCTCGGATAACAGCACCGCCAACCGCTGTCCCAGGATATTGTAAATTTCCAACTCCACCTGGGCCGCCTGCGATAAGGTGAACACAATACGGGTGGACGGATTGAACGGATTCGGATAATTCTGGGCTAATTCTATCTCAAAAGGCTGCTGCTTGTTTTGCGTCTCCACGTGGGTGGCCACCTCCGAAGGAGATTTAACTTCAAAGAACCCTACCGAGGAACCCATGAGCAGCTCGTCGTAGTGCAGGGTGTGAGTGAGTTCGCCAGGGTAACCACGGAACAGCGTGGTGGCCATGTCGGCGTGAGCGTCGTACACCAGAATGTCCCGTCGAATAGCGAAATACACACTGTCGGGATGATGCTTATTGATGGCCACGGCTTCAAAGGCCCCTTCCCGCGGCCCTACCACTTCCAGGCTAATGGTGTGAAGGGTTTGCCCACCATCAAACGAGCGGGCAATAGCATTGCTCAGATTTTCACCGCAGGCCAGATAGAGGGTGTCGACACTGCCGGGTTTGACCGCAAGATCATTAATGGGAAGCGGAAATGGCGCTGGGTTGAATACGGCTTCCGGGCCATAGGAGACCAGGAACCAGGTCGTGCCCAAATCCATTGATTTGTACAACGCGCCTGAGTCCACAACCGCGGTCTGTGTGTCCAGATCATACGCGACCCCACCTCCGGAAGCGTAGAGCACCACCGAATCGGGATTGACCTGGCGTGCCACAGCAATGGATTTAAACAGGTGGTTGCCAGGTTGCTCCAGCGCTTTCCAGGAATGGCCTCCATTGGTACTCAGTAGCAGTCGACCATAGAAAGCATTCTCTGTATAGGCCGCTGCAAACACGCTATCGCTGGTGAGAAAGGCAATGGCGCTCACTCGACCGCCGTGTCCTTTGAAAATTTGCAGGTCCAGACCCAACACATCTTCATAAAGGACGCCTAACCAGTCGTTGCTGGTAAAACCACCCGATTGCGACATAAAGATACCATTGCCATTGGCGGCAATGATGTGCTGGGTATCGTATGGATCAATGGCCACCGCGGTGAAACCCATATTGCCACCCCCTTGTGGGTTGATGGGATAATTGCCGTAGGGAGGTGCCCATTTCTGAGTTGTGGTGAGCGTCGTATCTGTGAATTTAGACGTAAACGCCAGTCCGACGCCGGTAGCCAGGTACACTTTATCCAGGTCGTTGGGCACCTGAGCGATTTTCCAGATGGTGATGGCTTCCATGCCCGTCGCAACAAAATGGTATGTGCCATCGAGACCGTCGGTGGAACGGCTGGGCGCGCCATCGCCCTGACCGAAGTAGATGTCCGTATTAGGAATGTGGCCTAAACCTGCATTAAATGAAGAGAACCGTGTTTGCGATGGATCATTTTGAGGTTCGAATTCAGTCCAGGTGTCGCCTAAGTCGTCGGAAAACTTGTTTGCTACCACTAAAACCAGCCGGATGTGATCGACCCCGGACAAAGCCTCCTCCTGGTATAATTTTAGTCTTACACCATGCATGGGTTGGGTCAAGGCATACAACTGGGTCCAGGTGTTGCCGGCATCATAGGAACGCCACAATGCTTCGGGATTCGGGGAGGCGAAGCTGGCCAAAACCCACAAGGTGTCACCGTTGGTGGGATGGCACATCAGGTCGTAGAAATGACGCAATGTATCCGAGCCTGAGACAATATACAATGGGGTAAAGTTCTCACCATCGTCCGTACGGTAAAGTGTTCCCTGCGGCTGGTCCCACCTTTCGTTTAAAACGGTGTAAAAACCCATAGCGTTGGGGTCGTTGCCACGCACAGCTAACAATCCCACGGACGGGAGGTCTGGGTTTCCTTCAACCGGGAGAGCGCTAATATCCCAGCTCTTCCCGGCATCCGGAGTTCTGAAGACAAAATTTTCCGAACCGACCAGCGCCACAGGCCCCCGGGCCGATAATGCCACAATGGCACGTGGTCCATCATGCGCTTGGGGAAAATGCTGTTTTAGCAATTTGTTGATGAGGTATGAATCAAGCAACGTGCGCCAATTTTTTCCATCCTCCGTGACCTGGCTTCCCGTCAGTGTCCCGGCTTCCTGGGAGGTGCGAGCATAGCTGTATCCCTTAGAGGATTCCACCTGGAGGGCTCGACCACCAAAGCCTCGAATGACGTTTTCGGTGATATATTCGAGAGAGTCGACGGGGAAAGCCGGAGCCCAGGTGCGACCGCTATCCGCAGAGAAGAACACGGACTGGGGGGCGGCCACGGCTGCCAGCACGGTGCCGTGTACTTCATCAAAGGCGTAATCCAGCACCGTGCCACCGTAGAGACCCAGATTAACCCGTCCTTCGGTCGTACTTAAAGGGGGTGGCGGGGGTAGCGGAGGTACAGAATCTCGTTTCACGTGGACGACTCCCGGGCGCACATGCATCTTTGGATCAAACGATATTTCCTGGCCATGCAGTGTCAGGTGAAACTGCGACATAAAGATTTCAATGTGAGAATCAAAAGGTGCGGACGGTTTTAGCATGGCTTCAAAGGTTAAGAGTGGCAATAACTCCGCAGCTTCATGGGTCAAATAGGTGCCCGCGGGGGCCAAAACATCAAAGCTCAGGGAATCGCCCGCGGTGGAAAAGGAAAGTGACCAGTCTACCAGAGCTTCTGCTGTGTGATGACCATCGCTATGCCACAGCATCTCAGGTGATGTGGTTCTTAATACGCCTCGGATACGGCTGAGCTGGGAATCAGGCGGAACGGGCACAGTGACAAGCAGTTCTATTTCGAAATCTTCCCCCGGTGCTGCCAAAGCTTGCGACAGGATGAAGGGCTTATCACCAATATAAATTTTGCCCGGTAGTAAAAGTGAATCAGGGACTACAAATTCCTCGCCTTTTTTGACGATCACTACGTTGTGTATAGTCAAATCCACACTGTCGCCCAATGCAGCTTCCGGTACGATATCTCCAAGGAGATGTAGCAATAAGGCCGGGAATTCTTCGGTATGAACAAAAAATACCCCGGATGGCGCCTCTGCCTCGAACCGCACCGAATCGGCGCCAGAAAAGACATCGAAATGCCATCCCCGCAGATGCGTGTGGGTGGTGTCAATTTCGGGCTTGAATCTAAAATAGTCTGAGTGAGTCCTTATGGTCGCTGAAATGGAAGTAACCTGAGAATCCACTGTTACCTGCTCGAAAAACAGTACTGGCAAACGTACTGGACTACTTGGTGGTGCAAAAATAGGAGACGGTAAACCGAGCAAGGGGGAAAAAGATTGTGCGTGAGCAATGAAAGGTATGAAAACCATTGATACAATTGCCCACGTGCGTAGCAAGGTTTTCATGATGACCTCCCTGTTGGATACAACGAATTTTCAAAACATTAAATTGCCGAAATTTTATTAATCATTTAATGCTATCGGCAGGAGCGAAACAAACTAAATAAGTCAAGGATAAGAAAGTTAAGAAAGCTTAAGTTCTCTGAGCTTATTCCCGGAGGAAAACATGTGCGGACGGTGGGCCCAAATTATTCCAATTCTGATTCATGAAGGCAAAGATGTTAGTGTGGGATTAACAAGAGAGATCCTCCACGAAGTTGGTATTAGCAGGGAAGAGTGGATAAAAGTTTAATTTGCTCTATAAAATCTCTTGGTGTGCCATGGTGCCTTTCGTGGATCATGTATCATAATGGTCAATGAGCTGAAGGGGACGCTTGTCATCACCCAGAACGGCAAAGCCAAGGCCGTGCTGCTGGACATCGAAACTTATGAAAAGACCCAGCAAGCCCTGGCTCTATTAAAGGTAATGGAACTGGGTCAGCGGCAGGTAAAGGCAGGCAAGGTGAAAGAGATGCAAGGCGCGTTCGACGAGCCAGACCGTAAGATCAAACGATTCAAGCAGACAGCGGGAAGCAACGAAGATCGTTCAGTAGGTTGCTACTGAACGTTCAATTAAACAGGGGTATTTATCTCTCTGAATGGACAAATGTCCTCTTTCATTAATATTCGGCTGCAGGTGACGCATTAGTGTGCAACACTGTTAATATAACTCAATTTTGTACATCTCTTCTCCTCTTTGAAATTTATTCAAATGCAAATAGGTTTGGAAAAAGTCAAAGAACAATTTGAAAGCCAGATCCTCTCTTCTTACCAACAAGTCCTGTTCGAATCTAACGGTCTTCATCGGGCGTTCATAAAATTTTCGACCCTTGAAGCCTCGGAATATTGAAACTAAACTATAAGGGAGAAACAATCATGGCATCAAAAAGAAAGGCTAAGAAAAATAACAAACGAAAAAAGCAGAAACCAAAATTTAGAAAGCTCGAGCAGAGGCTAAGAGAACGGGGGTTGCTTGAAGCGCAAAAGGTTTTTTATCAACCGCAGGGTAATGTGGACATTTTGATTTGGGGATATTCATTGGGAAGCTCATAAATGAACTCT
>JBHIAW010000060.1:0-15307 GCA_046758765.1 bacterium | reverse complement strand
GTGCAAAAAGTAGGGTACGAGGATAGTCCTGACTATTTTGGTGAACGTGTAGAAGCACTCATTACGAACCAGGGCAAATGTTATGGCGGGGCGGCCCCATACCGGAACATTTTGCTCTGATTAGGCAAATAAGTTAATCTTTGTTTGAAAGGAGAAAAGAGATGCACAGTGTCGGCGAATTAAACCCTTCCCAACGAATTCTTTTAGGTCCCGGACCAAGTAACGTACATCCTCGGGTGTACAAGGCCCTTTCGACTCCCATAGTTGGACATTTAGATCCCGAGTTTTTGAAAATCATGGATGAAATTCAGGAACTATTGCGATTTGTGTTTCAGACAAAAAATTCATTCACCATCGCCGTGTCCGGAACAGGCAGTGCAGGAATGGAGGCGGCACTTGTTAACGTGATCGAACCCGGTGATACGGTGATAGTCGGAGTCAATGGGGTGTTTGGTAACCGTATGTGTGAAATTGTTACTCGATGCGGCGGGAAACTGATTCAAATTAAAGAAGCGTGGGGCAGAGTTACAGACCCTCAGCGCGTTGAGAATGAATTGAAAAAATCTGGCAAAGTGAAAGCTGTAGTGTTGGTCCAGGCAGAAACTTCAACGGGTGTTCTCCAGCCACTTGAAGAGATTGGTTCTCTCTGTAAACAATTTGGTGCGCTATTTATTGTCGATACCGTGGCCTCTTTGGGCGGCGTACCCGTGAAAGTGGATGACTGGAGCATAGACGTGTGCTACAGCGGAGCGCAGAAATGCTTGAGTTGTCCGCCTGGTCTGGCGCCCATTACCTTTAGTGAACGGGCTATGAAATTGATCCGAAATCGAAAAACCAAGATCCAGAGCTGGTATTTGGATATGACCTTGATTGCCGACTATTGGGCTGAGGGTAAACGAGTCTATCATCATACAGCACCAATCAGCATGAATTTCGCCTTGCGAGAAGCCTTACGTTTGGTTCAGGAGGAGGGTTTGAAAGCGCGGTTCGACCGGCACATGCGTAATAGCTCGGCTTTAATCAAGGGCATGCAGAAGCTTGAACTACAGCCTTTTGTTGATGAAGGCTTTAGACTCGCCACCCTAAATTCGCTCAAAGTCCCGATGGAGGTAGATGAAGCTAAAGTGCGTCAATTACTACTGAATGAGTACAACATTGAGATTGGCGGCGGTCTGGGAGATTTGAAAGGCAAGATTTGGCGCGTCGGATTGATGGGGGAATCTTCAAGCAAAGCGAATGTGGTGTATTTGCTGGCGGCTTTGGAGGAAATATTGTCCGAGTGCAGGTCATGAATGTCCCAAAATAAATCCGAATATCGAATTCTCGAAATTCGAAACAAATTCCAAATTCAAGTAGCAAAAGTTCAAAACTAAAACCATCAAACCAACCGTGTCAAATTGACTCCTATGCTTTTATTTTCTTTACATTTGCCGAGAAATTGCTTGACAAATATGAGGATTTTTGTTAGCTTTAGTTTTTGTTTATCCCACCTTTAGAATTACAAGCTTATTTCCGGAGGGAGGTTTTATGCGAAAATTCCGCATTGCAGTCATCGACCTGGCCGTCAAGGCGCCTACTCGGTGGCTATTCGGACGCATGATGAACGCCAATCAGGCGAGCATCATGCCGCAGGTGGTTGCGCTTTGGTGCGAACAAGAAGGTCATGACGTCGATTTTATTTGTTATACGGGCCCCGAGAATTTGTTCGAGGAGCTTCCCGCCAGTGCCGATCTGGTCTTCATCGGGGCGTTCACGCAAGCTGGCCAGCTTTCGTATGCCATTAGCAACTTAATGCGTTCAAGGGGCGCCGTGACGGTCTTGGGTGGGCCGCATGCGCGCTGCTATCCGCAGGACGCGCTAAGATACTTCGACTATGTTCTCAACTTCACAGACCGGGAAGTAATCCGCGCCGTTTTGCAGGACTGCTCACGGAATCGTCCGCTTGGGGTTCACCTTTCGGCAAAACGGCAACCACTGGAGCTGCCGGGCGTACGCGAGCGCTGGAAATTCATCGAAATGGTGCTTCAAAAAGCACATTTCGTCAAAGTGGTACCGATGCTCGGAAGTTTCGGCTGTCCGTACACCTGCAGCTTTTGTATCGATTCTGCGGTGCCCTATCAGCCGCTGAGTTTCGATGCCATAAAAAACGACTTACGATTCCTTTTGCAACAATTCGAAAGACCCAACGTCTTCTGGCATGACCCCAATTTCGGCATTCGCTTCAATGATTATTTGGATGTTATCGAGGAGGCCGTGCGGCCGGATAGCATCAATTTCTTCGCGGAAAGCAGTCTCTCTCTTCTCTCCGAGCCAAATTTGAAACGGCTCAAGAGAAACGGCTTCAAAGCCGTTTTGCCCGGAATCGAGTCCTGGTACGACATGGGCAATAAGTCCAAAACTGGAAGCAAAAGAGGCATGGACAAAGTCCGACAGGTTTCAGAACATGTCAGCATGATCCTGCACTATATTCCCTATATCCAGACTAACTTCGTGCTAGGGCTGGATGTTGACGAAGGCCCGGAACCTTTTGAGCTCACCAAACGCTTTATCGATCTGGTGCCGGCTGCTTTTCCAGCTTGCGCCCTTCTGACAGCGTATGGCCAGGCGGCTCCGCTTAACCTCGAATACCAGAAAGCCGGGCGGGTATTGCCGTTCCCGTTCCATTTTATGAACAACAGCCAAGTCATGAACGTGCGGCCCAAGAATTATTCTTGGCCCGAATTTTACGATTACCTGGTCGATTTGCAGCGCTACGCGTTCTCATGGCGCGCCATTGTGCGACGATTCAAAGCCGCGAAAAACACTCTTCCTCGATGGCTACCATGGATAAACATGCTGCGGTCCGTGTGTTCGGAAGGGTTCGGAAGAATCAAATATTACACCCGTTTACGTCTGATGTTTGATAACGACCGCCAGATTCGCCAATACTGGGAGGGAGAACGCACCGAGATTCCACGTTTCTATGTCGACTGGATTAAGCGTGATCTTGGGCCGTTCTGGGAGTGGCTGCCAAAAGGTGCACTGTATCACGACCCCAATGCCTATCTCAAATCAGAGAAAGCGCGGGCGACTAGCTCGCGAGAAGAATTCTTTCTTCCCGATATCAAGACAGGGCAATCGGCTTCTGATTAACGCTTGGATGAGTTGAGGGTATAGCCATTTGGAATTATGATTGTCAAATCAACCGTGTCAAATTGACTCATATGTATCTATTTTCTTTTAATTTGCAAAAAAGAACTTGACAAATATGAAAAATTTGTTAACTTTGACTTCTATGTTGATCCTGCCTCAATATGAATCGGGGACCTAATCAGTAACTGAATTAAGTTAAGCAAGAAGTGGCCATATCTCGAGATGAGCAACTTTTGTTAGGTGCCAAGGATTTGCAATTCGCAGATGCTCTAATCTCTTAATTTCTTGTGAGTTTTTGCAAGTAAGTGTGAGAATGATGAGACGGGTCGTTCAGTGTTAAATTTGTTAAACTATGTTCCTTAGGGAGTCACCATGCGAAAGCTCCATGTCGGGATTATCGATCTAGTCACTAAGGCTCCTACACGCTCATTATGGGCGCGTGTCATGAATGCGAATTTCGCGAGCATCATGCCGCAAGTCGTAGCCGTATGGTGCGAAGAACAAGGACATGAGGTCACACTCGTATGCTACACCGGGTTTGAAAATTTGGCGGAGGAGCTACCAGACGATCTCGACTTTGTGTTTATCGGCGCGTTCACGCACGCGGCTCAACTGTCATACGCCTTGAGCAACCTATTACGAGCAAAAGGCGCAATTACTGCAATCGGCGGCCCTCATGCTCGCTGCTACCCTCAGGACGCGCTAAAATACTTCGACTACGTTCTAGGCTTTACTGATAAGGCAGTGATCTGTGACATCTTGCAGGATTGTTCGCAGCATCGCCCAGTGGGGGTACATATTACGGCCGAGCAGCAGCCCACGGAGCTTCCCGGCGTACGCGAGCGCTGGAAGTTCATCGAGGCGATTCTAAAGAAAGTACCCCTGCTCAAGATGGTTCCGATGATCGGTAGCCTGGGGTGTCCGTACACCTGCAGCTTTTGTATCGACTCGGTCATTCCGTATCAGCAGCTCAGCTTCGATGTGATCAAAGAGGACCTACGCTTTCTGTTGCAGAAATTCGAGCGTCCGCGCGTTGGCTGGCATGATCCAAACTTTGGTGTCCGATTCAACGACTACCTGGACGCGATTGAGGAGGCCGTACCGCCAGATAGTATTGATTTCTTTGCTGAAAGCACTCTTTCCCTGCTGTCGGAGTCACACCTGAAGCGGCTCAAACGAAATGGATTCAAGGCCATTTTACCCGGAATTGAGTCCTGGTTCGACCTCGGCACCAAATCGAAAAGCGGTACACGTAATGGGATGGATAAAGTACGACAGGTGTCTGATCATATCAATATGGTTATGAGCTACATACCCTACCTACAAGCGAACTTTGTGTTTGGACTCGACACAGACGAGGGTCCAGAGCCCTTTGAGCTGACGAAACGATTCGTGGACCTGGCCCCGGGTGCGTATCCGGCCTATACGCTGCTCTCTGCGTTTGGACAAGCGGCACCACTCAACCTCGAATACCAACGAGCCAATCGCATTGTACCATTTCCATTTCACTTCCTGAACACACAGCATGCCATGAACGTGAAGCCGAAGAATTATTCTTGGCCTCAATTTTACGATCATCTAATCGATTTAACGAGTTACACATTTTCATGGCGTGCGATTGCCAACCGCTACAAAGCGATCAAGTTCCCTCTATGGCGGTGGATGAACGTGCTGAGGTCAAGGTCTTTACAAGGCGTTGGTCGCATCAAGTACTACGCCGAAGTGCGCAGGCGGTTTGACAGCGACAGCCAGTTCCGCAAGTTCTTTGAACAAGAGTCAACTGAACTTCCACGGTTCTATTTGGACTGGATGCGAAAGGACTTAGGGCCGCTGTGGGAGTGGTTGCCGGAAAGTGCATTATGTCACGATCCCCATGCCTATCTTAAGTCGGTGAAAGAGCGGGAGCCGACGAGCAGCTCGCTAACTGAGGCCTCGACTCCTGATTTGTTGGCGGCGGAAACGGGTGCCAGTTGATCCGTTCTTGCTCATTTAGGTTGGTAAGGTTGAAAAACTGTAACCATTTGAGCCTAGTGACCATACTATCGTGAAATGAATTAACTTACTTGAAGGAAAGCCTCATGAAAATAGCCTATGTTCATCCAATCTTTCCAGATACTCTCTGGAGTTTCCGTGGCATTAGACCCATAACTGGAGTTAAGACTGCATTTGCACCTCTTGGACTAGCTACGGCCGTGGCCTTGACTCCAAAAGATTGGGAAATTGAAATATATGATGAAGAAATAGAATCGATAAATTATGATACAGATGCCGATTTGATCGCGTTAACCGCATTTAATGTACAAGCCCGAAGAGCGTATGAGATTGCGGCCGAATTCAAAAGGCGAGGTAAGCATGTGGCACTTGGAGGGCCTTATGCTTCCCTGTGTCCCGACAATGTCCGCCCGTACGTAGATACCGTGATTTCTGGAGAGTGTGAGTATATCTGGCCTGAATTCTTAAATGACTTCAAAAATGGGCGTCATAAAGATTTTTATCTTCAAGAGGAGAAGGTTGATATGGCCGACTCTCCAGTACCGGCATTTGAAAAACTGGATGCCAGGGCCTATCAAGCTTTTTATGTTCAGACTACCCGAGGGTGCCCTTTTGATTGCGAATTTTGTGATATCATTATTACCGACGGCCGGATTCCAAGAACCAAATCCATTGAACAAGTCATGGCCGAGGTCAATATTCTACGAAAGTTAGGTGTCAAGTATGTAACGTTCAGTGATGCAAATTATATTTCCAATACCAAATTTGCTAAGGAGCTTACTCGTGAATTAATTAATTTCTGCAAGGAATATAGTTATCCCATCGCGTTTGCCTGTGAAGCTACCCTAAATCTCGCCAAAAAGGATGAGCTATTAGATTTGATGCAGAAGGCAAACTTTGAGACAATTTTTATTGGCATTGAGTCGCCTCGTGAAAGCAGTTTATTAGAAACCAACAAACGCCAAAATACCCATGGCTCTATTGTTGACAATGTGCACAAGATTCTATCGTACAACATGGCGGTAATTGCAGGTATGATTGTGGGTTTCGATAATGATGACACGAACATTTTTCAAGAACAGTTCGATTTTCTGATGGAAGCAGGCATTCCATTTACCACGTGCGGTATTTTAGTGGCCATTGAAAAAACACCGCTATATTATCGCATGCAGCGAGAAGGACGGCTGTTAGAATATAATTATGAAGAACAAAAGGCGCACGGGGCAGCGGATTTAAATTTTATACCAAAACTTATGACAAAAGAAGAATTGATCAAAGGCTATAATTGGCTTATTCGGGCTTTGTATTCTTATGAGAATTACTCAAAAAGGTTGATAACCGCAATGCAGCACTTTACTCCCCGGATCACCAGCTTCCGGCAGAACAATCCGTTCATGACGCTAAAGACTCCTAAAATTTTGTTCAATATTGCCAAGCATTTCTTACTTACAAAAAATAGCAAACGACGCCGTTTCTTTTTGGACACCTTAAGACAAAGTCTTAAAGGACATTTTTCCATTAGAAAATTTGTAGAAGCCACTTCTTTCATGACTCTTCATAAACATTTTCATGCATATATCACCAAAACTCATGGTGATCCTGAGACCGTTCTACCTTATTCTCCTTTTTATGATGGGTCCGATAATGGAAAGGAGGAATCTTTAGGCAAAGAGAGTGAACTGAGCAGATTAATGTATACGGAAAAAGAATCGGCCGAAGTTGCATAGAGAGGGGAAAGATCAAATAAATATCAAACAGAATTTCAAAGGCGAATGGTGTTTAACCCTTCGCCTTTTCCATTTAGAGTTTCTTGACAAAGCATGCCATTTTATTTATATTTCTTAAATTTCAATCAATCTAACTTAAGAATGAATGTGACTATTCAGGCTGCCCTGTCATTGCGGAGGAATCTTTGTAAATTTTAGCACTAAGTAAACAAGGTTTGTTCGGACGTTGATTCAAAAAAGATTCTTGCAGAATGACAGCCTGAATAGTTACGGATGAATAACATTCTGAAACTTTAGAACTGAAACGGAGGGTGTAATTCTATGTGGCAAGCGCTGAAGGCATGGATCCCAATGATTGCAGATGATTATGTGTGGGGGTGGGGGCCTGAATTTTTAGGTGGTGTCCCTCTAATGGTGATTCTGTTACTAGGCACAGGCATTGTCTTGACGCTTGTAACGGGATTTATTCAACTGAGAAGATTCAGAGAAGCCAGCTCCTTGGTTCTCCGCGGGGCCTTCAAAAAGGATGAAACGGAGAAGGTGGAGGGTGACATCACGCCATTTCAGGCACTCATGACAGCATTATCCGCGACCGTAGGAAACGGCAACATTGCTGGTGTTGCCACTGCGATTGCCCTGGGTGGGCCGGGCGCAGCTTTCTGGATGTGGGTGACTGCTGTTTTCGGCATGGCAACAAAATACGCTGAGGCTGTTCTTGGTGTTAAGTACCGCAAAGTTGCCGAAGATGGTTCCATGTCCGGTGGACCGATGTATTACTGCGAGTACGGCATTGGTGGCAAGCTCGGCCGCAGCCTGGGTATTTTCTTCGCAATCTGTGGGGCAATTGCCTGCCTGATTGGCACCGGTAATATGTTCCAGACCAATTCCATGGCAGTCTCGGTGGCGAAACAGCTCACCGACGCTGGCCTGATCAGTGGCGGTACCCAGTCCACGGTAACACAAGGCGTTGTTGGTGCCATTGTAGCCATTCTAGTGGGTATGGTCATTATCGGCGGCGTGAAGCGCATTGCCCAAGTTGCTGAAAGACTTGTCCCAACTATGATTGTACTCTATTTTGCCAGCGCCATCCTTATCATTCTTTGGAAAATAACTGCCGTTCCTTCAGCTATTGCCCTTATTTTCCACTCTGCCTTCACGCCCACGGCTGCGCTTGGCGGTGCGGTAGGCATTGGTATTCAACAAGCTATACGATATGGCGTAGCGCGCGGCATTTTAAGTAACGAATCAGGTCTCGGTAGTGCGCCGATTGCCCATGGCGCAGCTAAAACAAAAGGCCCGATCCCTCAGGGCCAAATCGCCATGATGGGAACCTTTATTGATACGATTATTGTTTGTTCGCTGACGGCTATCATGATTACGGTAACTGGAGCATATCTGCAGGGGCCTCTTTATAAAGCCGAAGGGGCTCTGGAAAGTATTGATATGACCATGTTCGCTTTTAACTCGGTTATCCGTGGAGGTGGCGCGGTTGTTGTCGGCGCATCGCTTCTCTTTGGCATTTCAACTTTACTTGGTTGGAGTTACTATGGTGAAAAATGCGTTGAGTATCTGGCAGGTATTAAGATTAAGACTGCGTATCGCATAACCTTTATCACACTCATGTTTCTCGGCTCTCTACCTTCACAAGAAGGAATTCGCGTGGTTGTAAAAATCGGTGACATTGGGAATGCATTGATGGCCTTCCCAAACCTGATAGCATTGCTCTTACTTGCAAAAGAAGTGGGTAGGATTACAAGGGAATACTTGCGCAAGGCAACAACAAACTAATGGACAGCTTATAATTTGAATCTCACAAAGCCATTCGTATCCAGAATGGCTTTTTTGTTTTGACAATGAGTCATGGCAATCATATCTTTGGTGAATTATTTGTCTCAAGCAAACTTTTTGTTGCCTTTTTCTCAATTCTTTATTTAATTGAGACTATTCAGCCTGTCATTCCCGAACGCTTTCATCGGGAGTCCATAAGTCATGCGATCTCCATACTATTTTGAATGTCAGCGAAAGATGGATTCCTGCTTAAAACATTCAGGAATGACGACAGGCTGAATAGTTACCTTTAATTTATTTATCATGGATAGTAAATTAAGACAAAAACTAATAGAATGAAACTTTATTTCAGCCTCAACTGTTGGAACATTCTGAACATAGGAGTAAGTGTATGAATCAACATAAAAATCAAGGCATTCACATTGTAGCCATTTTAGGCAGTATCAGACCAGGAAATTTTACCGGAAAAGCGCTGGCTCTGGTTATCGACGAGTTCAAAAAGTACCAGGACATAACGCTGCAACTGATTGATCCGAGCGTGATGAATCTGCCAATCCCCGGCAAGGAAGGAAATTTCGCTGATATGAAAACCCTGAAGGAGGATGTGTCAAGGGCCACCGGCGTTGTACTTTCTACACCTGAATATCATGGCAGTTTCAGTAGCGGAATCAAGCTCATAATTGAGAACCTTGGATTTCCTTCTGTTTTGTCGGGTAAGCCGGTGGCTTTGCTGGGAGTGGCTGCTGGGCAAATCGGGGCCATTAAAGCGCTTGAGCATTTGCGAAGTGTTTGCAGCCATATCGGAGCCATTGTGCTGCCGGGCCCAGTGTCTGTGTCTGGAGTCCAAAAACTGTTCGACGATAAGGGCCGGTGTCTGGATCAGAAGACCGAAAAGAGAATCCGCGGCGTTGCCACAAATCTAATCGACTATATTCGAGCAAATATTTGCCCAAGGGTGGCGCTTGAGCAAATGGTACGCAATGGCTCGTCCTAATCATCATATTAAGCGATAAGCAATTAATATTTATTATGTTCTGCATTCTCTGTGTGCTTTGCGGTGAATAATACAGATTAAATTCTAATCTTACTAAAACAAAAGTCGAAGGGATTTTATGCTACCGCCAAAGACATTCTACCGAAAGTTTGACTATCTATTGAAAAAAATTAGCAAAAGGAAGAGCATCAAGAATTTTCTCTATTCTATACTTCAAGAATTAGAAAAAACGTTTGGTGATGACCTGTATTTTGGTAATGTACGTCTTTATGAGGAAAGAGGGGACGAGTTCGTGTTAATCTGGCCTTCCGACAGATCAAAAATCACACGAGCGGCTACAAAATTGTCGATCGAATCAAAAGCCGTACAAGAGCTTTTAGAACATGGCAGCTATATTTACGACAATCATGAACTCTGTATTGACCCAGAGATTAGCAGGCAGCACTATTACGCCATTCCCGCAGCCTTTACTGTGGCAACGCCAGATCAGCGCTGGATTGCTGTAATGGTATTAAGAGAGGGCTGGGTTCGAGAGGAAATTACCTTTTGTATCAACGCTGTCCGGACCGCGCTCAATTACCGGTTGTATTCAGAGGCCATTGAAAGTGATTTGGAGCAAGCCGCTCATATCCAACAAAGTCTCCTGCCCGGACACATCCCACAGATTTCGGGTTATCAAATCTCTGCTCGCTCTCAGCCAGCAGAACTCGTTGGTGGTGATTTGTTTGATTTCTTTGAATTTGGTAATGAGGTGTTTGGCTTTTGTATCGGAGACGCCAGCGGACATGGCTTACCAGCGGCCCTGGTGGTTCGTGATGTGGTTATTGGACTGCGCATGGGTCTGGAAAAAAATATGAAAATGGTATATACTTTTCAGAAATTGAATAACGTCATCTACCGAAGCACCTATTCCTCCCGCTTCGTTTCGCTTTTTTACGGTGAAATTGAAAGAGACGGTCATCTAATCTATGTCAATGCTGGCCATCCGGCACCGCTATTAATTCACGGAAATGAGGTACAGGAGTTGAAAGCAACGGGCCTCATTCTTGGCGCCTTACCGGAAATTACTTTACATCGTTCTTATGCTTATATGGAGCCGAACTCGATATTAGTATTGTACAGTGATGGAATATTTGAACGAGAAAACCAAAAGCAAGAATCCTACAGTATTGAACGACTTAAGAGACTTGTGGTGCAAAACCAAGATAAAAACGCCCAACAAATTCAGAATTTGATATTTGAGGATGTATTTGAATATGGGAATCGTGGCAAATGGGAGGATGATAGCACATTAATGGTTATTAAACGGCCAGAGATCTAGGTTCACAAAATATTAGCACTATAACGACACTTTGTCATTCTGAGGAGTGAAACGACGAAGAATCTCATTCCATGAAAATCAATTTCAAGTCAATTATAAGATTCTTCACCCGATAAATCGGGTTCAGAATGTCACAATTGGAGGAAGTGTCGTTGTAGTGTTAGATTACAGCAAAAAATCCTTGAATTAATTAATATAATCTCTTACAATAGTATTATGAAGTCATAGTTCACAATATGATAGGCTAAAATTATGCATACCTTAACCAAAGAAAAGCTTTCCGAAGTGCCGCAAGCTAGATACATGACCGAGGAAGAATTCTTAGACTTCTGCGACGAAGACATTCGAGCAGAATTTATCGATGGGGAGGTTATCGTGTTTTCACCAGCATCAAACAAACATGGCAGAATTGGTGTATTTGTTGTTACTGTTGTTCAATTGTATGTCGATAAAAATGGGTTGGGTACTGTATGGGGTGAAAATTTTCAAGTTAGACTGAGACCTGGTTTGCGGCGTGTACCTGACTTGATATTCGTGTCAAAAGAAAATAAGGTTAAGATTACGGATACCGAGATTGACGGAGCGCCCGATTTAGTCGTGGAAATTGTTTCAGCGGACAGTGTAGATAGGGATTGGCGGGATAAATATTACGAATACCAACAAGCAAAGGTAAGAGAGTACTGGATAATCGATCCAAATACTAATCGGTTTGAGGTATATTGTTTGAATGAACAAGGTAAATATGAAGCACAAAGGAAAGAAAAAGGCATTGTGAAGTCAAAAATTCTACCAGAATTCCGGCTGAAACCAGAATGGTTGTGGCAAGAGCCGTTGCCGAATGTAATTACAATCGCAAAGGAGTTGAAGATTAGGATTTAATCTAAATTAACTAAACAAAAATTTATATTCACTTTCGGTAAGTGTAGATATGCAAAATCAACTTCTAAATCGGATTGAAATTGACCCAAAAGCTATGTTAGGAAAACCGTTCATAAAAGGGACTCGTATTACTATAGAAATTATATTAAGAAAGTTGTCCCAAAATATTTCGGTAGAAAATATTTAGAAAGATTATCCGAAATTGTCCAAAGAAAATATTCACGCTGCAATTGTCTATGCTGCTGAAGTGATAAGTACTAAAGGTTTTCTGCCCAACTTTCACTCTTCAGAAAGTGTATAAAATCCTCTAAAGGACAGTATTGGCTTTGAGGATGACATTATATCTCCAATTGAAGAATAAAAATCCTTTTTATTTAAGCACAAAAATTTGCAGGAAAGTATGCATCCGACGCTTAAACCAAGAGTCAAAATCTGCTGCATCCAAAGTGTGGAAGAAGCCTGGCTCGCCATCAAGCACGGAGCGTCGGCGCTCGGCTTGGTCTCTGAGATGCCCAGCGGTCCCGGGGTTATTTCAGAAGAGTTGATTGCGGAAATTGCGGCAATTGTGCCGCCAGGCGTGGCAACGTTTCTGCTGACCAGTAAACAACAAACGCCATCCATAATAGCGCAGCAGCGTCGGTGCGGTGTTAACACCATTCAACTAGTCGACCAGTTGCAATCGGGCGAGTATGCAGATTTACGGGTGGAACTGCCTGGAATCTCCATTGTCCAAGTTGTTCATGTAACGGGTAAGGCGTCCGTGGAACAAGCCGAATCCATCGCCCCACACGTAGATGCGATCTTGTTAGATTCTGGTAATCCAGAGTTGCCAGTGAAGGAGTTGGGCGGGACCGGCCGCACGCACGACTGGAGATTAAGCAAAATGATAAGAGAGCGTGTAGATGTCCCAATTTTTTTGGCGGGCGGCTTACACCCAACCAATGTCGGTGAAGCCACTCGGCAAGTCAGGCCTTTTGGGCTTGACGTGTGCAGTGGTGTGCGGAGTGACGGCAAGTTAGATGAGTCTAAGCTGAAAGCTTTCTTTGCCCAATTACAAATTACCGATTCACTTGACCTTTGAAATCCTCGAGGTTTGGCGGAAAATCGCAAAATCGGGTGCCAACGGCTCCGTGTGAGTTTTGGTCGTAATACCCGTGCAATTTAGCAGTCACTATCTTCTAAAACAGCAATTCGTTGTCTAGCAAAGCTGCGGATTCAGCATTTGCAGCAAAATGTGACTTACTTAGTCTAATTTCGACAGTCAAAAATTTTCCCATTTGAATTTTGTTTTTTTATTTCGTTTATTGATTTCTAATAGCAAACCGTCAAAAATTAAGAATTGCAAAATACCTTTTACTTTAGGAATTCGACTCATACCACTCTTGTGCAGAAGCGGATCTAACATATGCTCAAAGAAATCGCTCATTTCTTAGTCCATGTCCCAAAAACGCTTGCACTTAATGTAAAGCTCCCACAACCAGAATTTTACGACACCATCATGCAGCGGGGGGATGAGGCTGGCTTGGCCTCTTGGCGGGCAGCATTGGTTGAGGATTTAATATGAATCGCAGGACCGAGACCCTGTTGGAACAAAATGGTTTTATATTAAAGGAGGTAAGCCATTTAAAGTATTTACACCGGGTCTACCCGCCTTTCCCAATCGATGGATCAAATCAAGCCTGGCCTAATGACTTTTTGATAATCCACTAACAAAAATAACAAAAAATAAGGAATAAAAATTCTTAGGTTTAAGTTTTTCTTGCAAAAATAAAGATTTGAACGATAATAAAGGTAGATTTTCTACGCACAACGAGATGAAGAAAGGAACGATGAAAGATGACGAGTTTACGAGATCATTACGATGCGGTTATCATCGGTGCGGGTCAAGGAGGTGGGCCGCTCTCAACCACCTTGGCACGAGCGGGCTGGAAGACGGCGCTCATCGAGCGAGAACATGTGGGAGGCACCTGCGTTAATAAAGGCTGTACGCCAACCAAAACTATGGTGGCCAGCGCTCGTGTAGCCTATCTTACACGACGGGCAGCGGATTATGGGGTTCACACAGGCCCGATAAGTGTAGATATGACGAAAGTGCGGCAGCGCAAACGGGATATTGTGGATATGTTTCGTAGCGGCAGCCAAAGCGGGATCGAAAAAACTGAGGGTGTGGACCTAGTGAAAGCTGAAGCCAGTTTTGCTGGCAGCAAATCGCTCGAGGTGCGCATGAATAACGGCGACACACAGCATCTTTCCGCCGATAAGATTTTCATCAACACCGGTGCCCGTCCCGCAAAACCAGCGATAGATGGATTAGAAAGTATTCCGACCCTCGATTCAACTTCGATCATGGAACTGGACACCGTGCCCAAGCATCTTTTGGTATTGGGAGGAGGATATATTGGACTTGAATTCGGACAGATGTTCCGCCGGTTTGGCAGCGCCGTGACTATTGTACAACGAAGAAATCAGTTACTGACAAGAGAAGATTCTGACGTAGCAGAAGAGGTTGCTAAGATCTTGCGCGAGGACGGCATAGAGATCTTATTAGAGACCGAACCACTTCGAGTGGAAAAATCGAATAATAGTGACATTGGTTTAACCGTGCAGACTCCGCAAGGAGAGCGCAAGCTCAATGGTTCACATATACTCATAGCGGCCGGGCGTGTACCAAATACCGAAAACCTGAATTTATCCGCGGCTGGGATTGAGACCGACAAACGGGGCTTTGTGCAAGTTAATGAGCGCTTGGAAACCAACGTCCCTGGAGTTTATGCCCTTGGAGATGTTAAAGGTGGTCCCGCCTTCACTCACATAGCTTATGATGATTTTCGTATCTTACGCACAAATTTGTTGGAAGGCGGCAATGCGAGTGTGAATGGTCGACTGGTTCCCTACACAGTTTTTATTGATCCTCAGTTAGGTCGGGTGGGATTGAGTGAGACAGAAGCGCGCAGGACGAGTCATAAAATACGTGTAGCAAAACTGCCAATGAGCCATGTAGCCCGTGCATTGGAAGTGGATGAGACGCGCGGATTTATGAAAGCTGTGGTGGATGCCGAGACCAGCCAAATTCTGGGATGCGCCGTGCTTGGCATCGAAGGTGGCGAAGTGATGTCGGTATTGCAAATGGCGATGATAGGTAAGGTGCCTTATACCGCTATCCGAGACGGTGTGTTCGCTCACCCTACCTTGGCTGAATCGTTAAATAATTTGTTTATGGCTATGGACAGGTGAAGTAAGTACCACGAATAAAAGGATTGACTTTGAGTCGCCTTTTATGTATAATTGTAAATAATCCTTAGTCAAACAAAACAAATTCGAAATCCGAATCCCGAAATACGAAACAAATACAAATTGAATCATAAAGACAAAGTAACTATTCAGGCTGTCATTCTGCAAGAATCTTTTTTCAATTAATGTCCGAACGAACCTTGTTTACTCAGTGCTAAAATTTACAAAGATTCCTACGGAATG